>NZ_JBPPZG010000110.1:0-6078 GCF_051918545.1 Pseudogracilibacillus amylolyticus (SeqCode)
GGAATTATCGTTGGTATTGTTGGAGGGCTCGGCATATCTCAGATTTCAGAATCATTTATGAAAGGATTTAAAGATATTCTTTTAGGTGCTATGGTTGTTGGTATTGCGCGTGGTGTTGCAGTTGTGTTAAATGACGGAAACATCTTGGATACTATTATTTATGCAGCTGGGAATCTAGTAGAAGCAATGCCAAGTGTTGTTACTGCAACGATTATGTTAATCGTTCAAGCTTTACTTAACTTTCTGATCCCATCTGGAAGTGGACAAGCAATGGTTACAATGCCAATTATGTCTGGAATCGCAGACTTGTCGGGTGTAACAAGACAAACAGCGGTACTCGCATTCTTATTTGGAGATGGTTTCTCTAATATATTCTACCCAACTTCCGGCTATTTTATGGCGGTATTGGCAATTGCAGGTATCAAATGGGAAAAATGGATAAAGTTCATCTGGCCACTTATTCTTATCTGGTATGGTTTTGCTGTTGTCTTCTTATTTATCGCCCAGCTTATTAACTATAATTAAAGGGTATTTTAATTATCACTTAAGCAACTGTCCATATAATAGATTGAAAGTTACCTATTTATTCGGGAAATTCATCCCTAAGACTTTATTCCGTTTAATGAATCGCTTTGTTATAATAAAAAAGAATTATTGAAATGGAGGATCATCTTATGTATAAAGTCGGGGTTGTTGGACCAAACAAATCAGTAGATCGAATATTGGAAGTTGCTAAAGAATTTCCGGATAAATTAACTTTTGTTCCATTCATTTATAACACAGCGACTGAAACAACAGACATTATAAAAAAACACTACGATGCGTTCGATTACTTCTTATTTTCAGGACCGATTCCTTATGAAATAGCCAAACAATCGAAGCAAGATACGAGTAATTTTTTTTATATTCATCTACTAGAAACCGGTTTTTACAAAGCTATTTTACAACTTATGGTTTCAACAAAAAATAAGATTGATTGTATAAGTATCGATATATTAGACAAATCAAATATTGTAGATATTTCACTTGATCAATTATCGGTTCCGCTGAAAGAAATGATGGTAAAAACATTTGATGCCCAGATTAATTACTATGAATTATACGAATATCATCTTCGTTTATATAAAGAAAATAAAGTGGATGCTGTACTGACATGTTATCCAGAAGTAATGGAACTTCTAAAAGAAGACAATATACCTGCTGAGTGGATTAGTACTACCAAACTAGCCACCAAACAAGTAATTCAATCGATTGAACAACGATCACAAATTTCTTATTTCAAACGTACACAAATTGGTGTTTGTATGATTGATGTGGACACGAAAATGTATGAGGAACAAAGTGAGCAATTATCTTATGATATTCAATTTGCTACGTTAAAAATGAATGAAGAACTTCTGACACTTAGTCGTGACATGAATGGGTCTTTTTTCGAAATAGGTGATGGAAAATATATGATTTTTAGTTCAAGAGGGGAAATCTTGGATAACTTGAATTTCTTAAATGAAACAATTCATCGACTAAAAAAATCATGGGAAAGAGAGATTATCGCGGGAATTGGTTTTGGTGATTCAGCACTAAAAGCGGAATTAAACGCCAGAAAAGCAATATATAAGACAGAAGTAGAAAATAAAGAAATTGTCATCATTGATAACCTTGGTGAAACCATTCATGTACCATTTGAGCATATTCATTCTTTATCAACGATTTCGGATAATATTTTATTATTAAATAAATTAAAAGATAAAAACATTAGTATTCAATCTTTTGAAAGAGTAAGGGATATTATTCATTTTAAAAAGTGGAATCAATTTACATCCAATGATTTAGCGTTTGAATTAAATATGAGTAATCGTAACGCCCAGCGCCTACTTCAATCCTTTAAAGAAGCTGAAATTGTGGAACAAGTTGGTGAGGAGAAAATATCTAAAAAAGGCCGACCGCGTTTATTATATCGGTTGAAAAAAGAGTTTATATAAAATAATTCAGGTTTACTTTTGTTTGGCGTAAATCCGTTGAAAATACAGTTCAACTTAAGCGAAAATCCAACTTTATATATAATGAGTTACTGACAAAAGAAATTATTCTAGCTATTGACATTTATTACGTCAGACCCTCAATCTGTTTAGTATATGTATTAATTGTATCATCAAGTTTGTCGTTGATGGTTTCTGTTTCTTTCACCGAAAGTTCTTCTTCGTTTTCCCGTAAACAAAAGGTTCAGCGTGATATGGAAATATTTAAAGATAGAAAATAGATGTTGAGCCAGTTTTGGATCTTGAAGGCTAATTTGTGTTTCGCTCGTATGTCGGGTACGAGTAAAACACAATTTGCACTTAATGAATTAGGGTTTGCGTTAATGGCGGTAAATTTAAATTAAAAAAGAAAACGATACATTTTCATGTGAAAATTTAAGAAAAAACTATTGCGTTTATCTTTTATTGATAAACACAACCTCCGCTTTTGTTTATTTGATAGATTAGTTATGTACCGACCTCGTTCTGACTTGTGGTACGGTTTCAGTACTTTATGCTAGTTAATGATTTTAGTAATTACATATTATTAATGAAAGTGTATTATTCTTAAATTACATGATAAGATTGTACTCAATAAACGTACCACTTACTAAAGAGAGGAGGATTATAATTGACAGAACTTCAGGTTAATAAGCCAGAATCTGGGACTAAATCAGGAGCAATGTATTTTGATTCAACTAAAAAGGATTTAGAATTTTTCTTTTTTATTATCAATACTGTTATGGTTGTTGATTATATACCATATCACGCTGAAAAAACCTTGGAGCTGGTAGATGGTTTAGTTACAGAGCAGGAAATTGCAAAAAGTCCAGAAGAGTTAATGCAGACTAACCCAGGAAACCATATAAAAAAATTGAGACGGCATTCACAGGAATTTATAGAGATGATCTATAGTAGACAGGTAGATAATTTCCAAACTTATATTGTTAATTTAGTAAGAGAAATTTTAAAAGTACAACCTAACATTTTACATAATAATCATCCCCATATTTCAATAGCCCAATTGTTGGAGGTTGAATCGAAAGATGAATTGATTATCGAGGTAATTGAAAATAAAGTGTCCTCTTTAGCTAATAAAGGTTTTACAAATATTGATAAATGGTGTAAAAAATCCGGAATACCTTTGACAGTAGACCAGGAAATAAACATTAAATTAAAAGAATTTATTGCTATAAGAAATATAATTGTACGTAACCGTTGTGTAGTTGATGAAAAATACTTAAGAGTAATACCTCATAGTAAATATAAAAAAGGTTCCCTTCGAAAGCTTAAGGTAAATGACTTGTATGATGCAGTAAATATATTTAGTGAGGTCGTGAAGCAAACCGATAAAAATTCCATCGAAAAATTTAGTTTAGAAGTGTTCGAGTTTAATAAATAATAGTAATATTAAGCAGTTATTATTCAATTGCTAAGCAAACCATACATTTAACAATAGAATAAGTTGATAAATTTTATGTACAAATTACCTCTTACGAAGATAAGAAGTAACTTTCGTATTTAATAAGAACTTTTCTATTTATCTTCTGAATAAGCTTTAACTACTTCAGTTAAAAAACAACAACTACATAATCCATTTCTTCACCTGTGTCTGTTGTAAACTTCGCAATTCCGCTTTCTTTAAATGGGTCTAAAAGAATTGTGTAATTATATTCCATCGTTTCATTTTCATGTTCCCAAGTATCTCCTTCAATGTGACCATCTACGTCCATTGGTAGTACATCGACAATCATTTCACCGTTTTCGTTATAATCAATTTAGATAACTTCATATCCCATTTCTTTTGATCTTTTACGGTATGATATTCCCCTGAACGACAAGCCAATTTCCTTAGCGCTTAGGAAAGAACGTCCTATAGCTAAGCCTTTTTAGATTATTGTGCAATGCTTTTTTAAAAAACATAGCTGTGTAGTAAAAATGCGATGATTGTTAAAGTCAGTCCAATCATGCAAAAATATAAGTTTTTATGAGTTTTTTCAGAAGTACTGTCATCAGGGACAGAATGCAATCCAAGATAAGCAGTAATCATTAAAGACGATACCTGCAACTCATCACTTCTATCGGATGCAATATCCTTAATATCATTTTTGCTATAGAACACTTTTTTCTCTCCCTATAGTAAAGAAGGTGTTATTTGCGGTTGTTTTTCCGTTCATTAATTAGATACAAGCCTCATTTAATGATATAAGCAAATCGTTAGAAAATCCACGTTGTAAGAATGACATTAGCTTAGTACAGGTTGAGTTTCTTTTGCTTTTACATTATAAGCTTTTTAGAAATGTAAAACACTTCACTCTCGTCACTAGCATCACTTTTAAATGGAGGAAAATTAGTTGAACTTTTGATACATGCCTGGACATGTTTTTCAATTAAATGATTCAATGGATCGATTTTTTAGAGTTGAATTTAGTACATGACTTGTAGATAAAATTTTAGCTGTAGATGAAGTTGCTACTGTTTCCATTTTTTATGGGTAGGTATTAATGGTGTGCTATAATTTTGGTTAGAAGGTAGATGGAGGGGATTTACTTGAAAACTAAAATTAACGAAGCAATTAAAGAAGTCTTAATGCAATTTGGTGAAAAGTATTTTATTGATGGAGTCGTACATAAAAGTAAAGTTATACAAGATTTAGATGAATATGATATCGCTTTAATCGAAGCATTTATAGCTAATGAAACGGTAAAGAACAATTTTACGATTAACATAGCAGGAAACATTGTCATCCAGACGAATAAATTACTCGAGCTTTTTGAAGCCGATGAATATTGGCAGGATTCATACACGAAGTACTCAAAGAAAATTGGTTTAACAGCGGGTGGAAAGTTCATTGATGAATCGACAGATGTTGTGCTAGATTTCCCGTACAAAGATACAGTATTAAAAGCAAGTATGAGTAAGGAAGATACCGACAAAGATGATTTACGTCCTGATGAACCATTTTTAAATGAAGTTATTGCAAAAGAAGAAATTGATGTGTTGTTAGACAAGAAGATTTTAGTGAATGCGAAGAAGTTTGATGAAGACGGTGAACATGAGGTAGACAGTTTTAGTGAAGATGACAATTTAATCATAAAAGGTAATAATTTACTTGCTTTACATACGTTGAAAGAGAAGTATGCAGGGAAAGTAAAGTTAATTTATATAGATGTCCCTTATTATTTTTCTAAGAAAGTAGAGGGAGATACATTTAAATACAACAGTGATTTTAAGCTCTCTACATGGTTAACTTTTATGCGTAACAGATTATTCATATCTAAAGAGTTACTCAGTAATGAAGGTTCAATCTTCATTCATAGTAATGATGAAAGTCAAGGATACTTAAAGGTTTTATGCGACGAGATTTTCGGTTCACATAATTATTTGAATACAATTGCAATAAACTTAAAGAATATTGCTGGTGCATCTGGTGGCGGTGAAGATAAAAGATTTAAAAAAAATGTAGAGTATATTCATATTTACGCTAATGACATAAATCAACTTCCTGTATTTAAAAACATATATTCATACGAAGAATTATATAGCATGGTTGATAGATATAAAAAAGAAGGGACAAGTTGGAAATATACTAGCGTATTGTATTATGAAGGAGAAAAAAAGTATATAGGAAGTACAAGAACTGGAAATGGAGAAGAAATAAGGATTTTTGAGAGAATAAATCCAGTTTTTAAATCTGTTTCAGCCTTAGCCAAAGAAGAAAATTGTACAGAAAAGGAAATTTATTATAAGTATATTGATAGAATCCATCAAACACAAATGCCTCAAAGTTCCATCAGGACAAGAGTAATGGATAAGGTACAAGAACTTGGAAACGAAAGTGAATTTTTCTCAATAGAGTATGTGCCGAGAACGGGAAGGAATAAAGGAAATGTCTACGAACAGTTTTACAAAGGTAAGAATTTTAGATTATTAGCTTGGTTAAAAGATGTTGTTGTTAATAGAGAGGGAGATATTTTAAAAGCAGATTTAATCCCAAATTACGAAAGTAAATTTGCCGAAAACTAATTCAGCGCTCTTTTGGGAACAATTTACAAATCTGGGT
>NZ_JBPPZG010000110.1:6088-13454 GCF_051918545.1 Pseudogracilibacillus amylolyticus (SeqCode)
AGTACAAACCTAATTATACCAAAGGTTGGAGCCCTTTTTGTATTTATAAACTAGATTTTACTTTCGTAATCCAGGTTAATGGGTACTTATTGGGACTACGTTAGCGAAACGAAGAACCTATCCAAAGAGGGATCAGTTGTTTTAAATAATGGGAAAAAACCAGAGAAATTACTTCATGACATTATTGAAACATCTACGGAAGAAGGAGAAATTGTTTTAGATTTCTTTTTAGGTTCTGGTACTACAGCTGCAGTAGCCCATAAAATGGATAGAAAATATATTGGAATTGAACAAGTGGATTATGACGAAAATAATCCCCAATATAGATTAATGAATGTTATCAAAGGGGATGAAACAGGGATATCAAGAGACGTGAACTGGAAAAAAGGTGGAAGCTTTGTTTACGTTGAATTAATGGAGAAAAATAGAGGTTTCTTAAAATCTATTCGTGATGCAAAAAATCAAAACGAACTTCACTCTGTCTTTCAATTTATGTTAAAGGAAGCAGAAATTGACTTCCGAGTTGATTTAGAAGAAGTTCAAGATACGTTACATGAATTATCATTGGACGACCAAAAGAAAACACTCATTAAAATCATTGATAAAAACCAACTCTACTACAATTATTCCGAAATTGATGATGAAAATGTTCGTGATTTAATTTCTGATAGCGACTATGCATTTAATAAAAACTTCTATGATAAAGGGGGTGAATGATTGTGGCAAAGAAAAAGAAACAATTACCATTACCTCTTTACGATGAAGTAAAGAAATTAAATGAAAGTCTTTTTAACGATCAATTTGCTTGGGAAACACCAGAATACATTACAAATAATATGGTACACACATTCAGGTACTACCAAGATGCTGCTTTACGTTTCTTTCACTACTCACAAGTAACGGAAACATTTCGTTTTAGAAATGTGAACCATGTACTATTTAATATGGCGACTGGAAGCGGAAAAACAGACTTAATGGCAGGACTTATCTTGTACCTCTACCAAGAACATGGGTATCAAAATTTCATGTTTTTAGTAAATACAAACGGTGTATTAAATAAAACGATTGATAACTTGACTAATATGGCATCAGAAAAGTATCTATATACACCGCAAATTGAAATCGATGGAGAACGAATCGAAATTAGGCAAGTAGAGACATTCCCTAAAACACAGAGTAAAAATACCATTTACTTAAAACTAGCGACTGTTCAACGGGTCGCTTCTGACATTTACACACAAAAGGAAAACGCTATGGGGGCAGAAGACTACGCTAGAGACAAAATGGTCATTTTAGGGGATGAAGCCCATCACTATTCTGCTTCTACCAAATCAGAAAAAGAAACAGAACAGTCGTGGGAAAAAGCTATTTCAACCATCCTTCAGGCAAATGAAGACAATCGTTTACTAGAGTTTACAGCTACGATTGATTTGGAGAACAAAAATGTGTACGACAAGTACAAAGATAAAGTTCTGTACCGTTACGCTTTAGACCGCTTCATCCAGGACAAGTACTCTAAAAATGTAAAAAGAATACAATCGAGTAACACAGATACGGATAACATGCTGAATGTGATTTTATTAAGTGAATACAGAAGAAGATATGCTTTAGAGGAACATGGTGTCTATATGAAACCAGTCATCATGTTTAAATCACAGCGAATCGATGCCTCAAACGAAGCTCATGAACAGTTTAATAACTTAGTCGAAACATTAACCGTTGAATCTTTAAAATCCTTTTTAGACAGACAGGCTCAAATCGCTTCTGAAGATGATAGTGAGACCCTAGCACTTGCCCATGAATACTATCGCAACCATGAAGCGTTAATTGACGTTGTTAGAGATATTAAACGTGAGTTAGCACCAACGAGAATCATTAATGCAAACGACACGAGTCAGTCAGGCATTTTAGAAAAAGGTCATTACGAAGCTTTGAACAGTTTAGAAAGTCCATCCAACTTGTACCGTGTGATTTTTGCGGTTGCTAGACTGACTGAAGGATGGGATGTTTTAAATCTCTTTGATATTGTCCGTTTGAGCGATGATCCAAAGACAAAAGGAACGAAAGCGACAACGATGTCGGAAGCTCAATTAATTGGACGTGGTGCGAGGTACTACCCTTTCTTGTTGGACGGAGAGCGTTCTTTTACACGTAGGTTCGATGATGACAGTAAGGATAGTTTAATTTTAGAGACGATTCATTACCATACGATTAATGAACCACAGTACTTGAAGAACTTAGTAAATGCTTTAGATGAGATGAACTTACCTACGGGAGAAGACAAGAAAAATCCACCACTTGATGTAATAGTAAAACCTGCATTTAAACGAACAGACGTGTGGAAGTATGGTAGAATTTACTACAATGAAACAGTAGAGGTTGCTGATAGCTACTATGATTCTTTAGAAAAGTACGGTGTAGATACAACAAATGACGTAGTGATCCCTTACATTTCGTCTTTACAGGAAGTAGGTTATAAAGACACAAAAGTCCATGAAGACTTTTCAAATGCTTACAATGTTGCCGTTTCCTTTGACAGACGTTATTTGCAAAAGATCATGAATCGCTTATCTTTCTATCACTTTTCTAATCTAAAAAGATATATTCCGTTACTTAAATCGAGAGAGGAATTCTTAGAAGAAAGATGGTTAAACATTTATAACCGAACAATTTACGTAACTATTCCACGAACAATGGATGGCGGGGTATTAACTCCTACAGAGAAATTAAATATTCTGGAGCGGTATTTTGTAGATGTGTCGAAGCAAATCAAGTCTGGTTATAGTAAAGAGCGTGGGACAGGTAAATTCATTGGTTATCCAATTAAAGAATATGTTACGAATTACCGTAAGCGTAAACCAAATTATGACACTGGGAAATATATGAAGAATGAACCACAGACTATTAATCGTTATGAATTTAACGAGGATTACTTTGTGTATGATTCAGCAATCATTAACTTAACGGAAAAGCAATTGATTGACCGGATTGCAGAAAGAGTAGAAGAATTGGAAGAAGTCTATTCGGATGTGTATTTAATTCGAATGGATGAAAACATGCACCGTGAGTCAGCAAAGAATAACAAATTGAAACTGCACCAGTTTGGAACAGAGCATCATGAAGTACATTTAGCAGGTTTCCAACCTGATTTCATTCTTTACCTACAAAACACGGACTACTTCATTCAAATCTTCATTGAACCTAAAGGTAGAAACATTGAAGGAGAGCAGTGGAAAGAAGATTTGCTCATGTACATTAACGAACACGAAACGGAGATTGTATTTGAAGATGAAACGGAAGATGTGAAGATTAAAGGGGTTAAATTCTACACGATGAATGACGGTAGAGGAACGATTAGACAGATTGGTGAGATTGCACTTGGCAGACCATTTAAAGGGTTGAGTGTTGAATGAAGTACAAATTAAGCAAACAGGATCTGGTAAATCATTGGAACGAACAATTAGAATTTATTCAATCATCAATTGACCTATTTGATAGAGGGAGAGAAACAGAGTCGAGAAGATTAGCAACAAGCCTAAGGGTTATGTTTCATAATACTTCTCACTCACACTCTCTCTTTAAGCAATTAAATTTATATAATAATTACTTTTTTTGGTCTTCTGGAGATTTATACACTCCATCTAATCTCCTTTCGTCTTGGGTATTATTAAAATTAAATAACATTAAAGGTGACTTGGTCTATAAACCAATTATAACTAACGAAAATAGAACTTTCTTCTTACTATATGAAGATTGGTGGAATGAAGTTATTTTCGATGATAAAAATGAAGTATTTACTAGAAAGGATATAATCACCTTTGTTGCTAATCAAGATGGTGGCGCTCATGTGGATAAAGCCTTAAATAAAAAGTATTCCAATCTAGTAAAATACAATTCTTTAGGGTGGACTGACGGTCATGGAAACCCTGTATCTAATAACCCTGCATATTGTGCGATACGACAAATCGCATTTGAAGTACTTGTATCTCAAGGAAGATATAATGTAGGTTATTTAAAAAGAAGCAAGCAAAAAGGTAAAGACTTTCAAATGCGTTATTTTGATGACTTTAGAAGGTTTAAGTGGTCCTCTACTGAGATGACGTATTCGGATGAAACTTTTGAAATAATTAATCAATATAAATCTGAAAAAAGAAAACTATATATCCAAGAATACAGGGACAAAATCAAAGTTGAATTAGTGTTAAAGTAAAATTTAAGGAGATTGATAATTTGGCAGAATCGTATATTTCACCTGAGTTGCCCGATAAATTTTTATCTAGACACCAACTGTTACTATACTTTAATGATTTAATGGTAGATTTGTTAGTAAAAGCAGATGAAAAGGGACTATCATCCGAAAAAATTGATTTAAAAGAAGGTCAGATAATCCCTGAGGATATAGATCCTATTGATTGGTTAATTGAAAATGGGTACAAAGATAGTGCTTTTAGACTAACAAAGTCACATATTTTCTTTAGCTTATTAAGAGACTTTATGTTTTATATGCATGAATCTTTTAGTTGTTCTGAGCGTGGCAAAGTAACTGTGGCATTTGCTAATAGTAGAAAACCAATTAAAGATAATTTATTTTATATGTGCTGGCTACTAATTGATTCCGATGAGTTTATTTCAAAGCTTCTGTATGATGATCCTAAAACTTTTGAAGTTTCAACCATAGGGCGAGATTTTATAATTCATATTCTGAAAGAAGCTGTAAAAGAAGTAAATTTTCCTTTGAATGGAGCATTATTATCTGAAATAATTTATGATAAAAATTCACCAAAAAGTTTAGCGGGTATTTGGGATAAATCTTTACATGTCGTAACAAATGATAAGAGGTATCCTACCCCTGTAGGAAGTCTAAATTTTATATTTGCTGATGATGAAATATGGAATGAATACTGGGAAACTTATTATAATAAAATTACTCCTATAATGAATTTTGCAACAAAAGTATCAATTGCATTATTTGAAGGAATTGCCAAAGTCAATGAAAATATCATGTTAGTCAATAGTTTTATTCGAAGTATGAAGTATGACTTAACGTACTCTAAAGAATTTGATCCAGAATTCTATAAAGATATGTTTAAACATCTATCAATTACTTGCGAGAAATGTAAAGGTATTTTTAAATTAGAGGGATATGTATTAAACGAATTTATTTTTGATTATTTATTCACTTGCCCACATTGTGAATTTACTGAACGCGTGGGACAATATTACTTTGGTAAATAATTAAACCGAGTAATGAACAGATCTACTTGTTCAATACTCGGTTTTTCATTCGCCGAAATCCTGTCATTCCACTATTTTACTTACAATGATTACTAGAAATCCCCATTAATTATGTGGCTACCTAAAGAGCATTAAAGTTATATTACCAAAAGATTCTCTTTTGATAAACTGCATTTACTTATGATAAGGCTCCCCCCGCTGTATCTTAAATGCCCTATAAATCTGCTCCAACAAAATCAACTTCATCAACTGATGGGGAAAGGTCATTTTAGAAAAAGAAAGTTTCTGATTTGCTCTTTTAAGCACTTCTTCACTTAATCCATTCGAACCTCCAATAATAAATGTCAATTGGTTTTTCCCTTGGAAGCTTAAACTCCGCAGTTCGTCAGCAAATTGCTCAGAGGACCAGCTGGTTCCTTTTATATCCAATGCAATCACGTAATGGTCTTGCTTTATTTTATTTAAAATCCGTTCTCCTTCTTTTTTCTTTACCGAGAGAAGTTCTTTTTCATTTAATTGCTCTGGTGCTTGTTCATCCATTAATTCGCTGAATGTTAATTTACAATAGGAAGAAAGCCGTTTTTCAAATTCTTGAATTCCTAACTTGAGATATTTTTCTCTTACTTTTCCGACGGTGATGATATGTATGTTCACGTACTTAAATCTCCTCCGCAGGTCTTATTTGCTATCGACTTGTAACTTAAAGCATAATAATTATAGCAAAGCTTTTTGAAACGATGAACTATTAAAAATGAGGAGGCTCTTTTGTGAAAATAGTAATTGCTCCTGATTCGTTTAAAGAAAGTATGAGTGCCGCTTCCACTGCCGATGCTATAGAAAAAGGAATTAGAAATGTTGATAGAAATATAGATGTAATTAAAATGCCTTTAGCCGATGGTGGTGAAGGTACGGTAGAAGCGCTTGTAAATAGTATGAATGGAAAGTTAATTACTCATACAGTGACGGGACCTTTAGGTGATAAAGTAAAAGCTTTTTACGGGGTAATTGGCAAAAAGACTGCTGTTATTGAAATTGCGGCAGCAGCAGGACTTGATTTAATTCCAGTTGAGAAGCGGGATCCTATGAAGACAACTACATATGGTGTAGGTGAATTAATTTTGCACGCACTCGACCAGGGGATTAGGCATTTTTTAATCGGTTTAGGTGGAAGTGCTACAAATGATGGCGGAATAGGTATGGTACAAGCATTAGGGGTGCGAATAATAGATAAGAATGGCGATTCCGTTTGTTTCGGTGGAGAAGGACTCGCTAATGTTGATCAAATTTCAGTTACAAAAATGGATAAACGGGTAAAGGAATGTACATTTGAAATTGCTTGTGATGTAAAAAACCCATTAACAGGGCCTGAAGGAGCATCCTTTATATTTGGATCCCAAAAAGGGGCGGCTCCAAATATGGTTGAATCTCTTGATCAGGCGATGAAAAAATATGAACAACTATTAGAAAGAGATTTACAAGTAGATGTTTCTAGTATTGAAGGAGCAGGAGCTGCGGGAGGACTTGGAGCTGCATTTATTGCCTTTTTAGGAGCTAAATTACAACGGGGAATTGATTTAATTACGGAAATTACGAACATCGAAATGCACATTAAGGAAGCAGATCTTGTCATAACGGGTGAAGGTAAAATAGACGATCAAACGATTTATGGTAAAACCCCTGTGGGCGTTGCCAAGATTGCTAAAAAACACGGTGTACCGGTAATTGCGATTACAGGAGCAAACCAGGTGACGACAAGTGAAATTTATGAAGCGGGAATTGATGCGATTTTTAGTATAGTGAATGCCCCGATGACCTTGGAAGAATCAATCAAAGAAAGTGCAGGGTTAACTGAAAAAGCCTCCGAAAATATTATACGACTATTTAAACAAATGGGAATGCAGGAATGGAGTAAAAAATAAAAGAATGTTTTTCTAAACCTGAATTAACGGATAGAACAAAACAAGTATCTTGCATAGAGTGTTATAAGTGATACTTAATTGCCATAATATAGTATAATTGCAAGTGCATTTGAATAGGTTAGAATGCATAATGGAAGTAGAAGATTAAGGTGATGATAAAAAGTGGAAAAGTCAATTGAAATCCAAGATATAGTACGCGCTTTCTCCTTGGA
>NZ_JBPPZG010000111.1:0-13337 GCF_051918545.1 Pseudogracilibacillus amylolyticus (SeqCode)
AGACAACGCAGTGCGTAGCACAAGGAAGGCTCATCAGCCGCCTGCGGAAAGCGGAATGTATTTCCGTAGCGGTATTCTGCTTTGTAGCTTCGTTTTTATTTTTCACGATGGAAATCAACGAAGCTGTTACTAGTTTTTAAATATTCATTGCTGCACAGTATCCTTCAACTCTCTATTAAGTTTTTAATAGTTGAAAGTAATATTCTGCATTTTTTGTACTGCAGTTGTTCTACTTTAGATTTTTCATTTTCTGTACAGCCTTTGTTATTTAAAGAAGATTAAAAAAGGAGTATGAGTATTTTTTGGGTATAAGCCAACATTTTAGTTAAATGGAACAGAAAGATTTTCACCTACATACATTGTTAGGGAATATAAATAGATAGAATGATGAAAGGTTGGATATTTCCATGTCTTTAGAAGGTAAAAGAATCGGTTTTGGCTTAACAGGTTCTCATTGTACCTATGATGCAGTCTATCCGCAGATTCAAAAATTAATGGATGAAAAAGCTGAGGTCATTCCGATCGTTTCCTATACAGTTAGAAATATTGACACAAAGTTCGGAAAAGCTGAAGAGCATATTGAAATCATCGAATCAATTACTAAACGACGGGTTATTTCAACAATGCCAGAAGCAGAGCCATTAGGGCCTAAAGATCCTTTGGACATTATGGTGATTGCTCCACTTACAGGTAACTCTTTAAGTAAATTTGCAAACGCCTTAACCGATTCTCCGGTTCTCATGGCAGCGAAAGCCACCTTGAGAAACCGTAGACCTGTTGTCCTAGGAATCTCAACCAATGATGCTTTAGGTTTAAATGGAGTTAATCTAATGCGTTTAATGAGTAGTAAATTAATCTATTTTATCCCTTTTGGCCAAGATAATCCGCATAAAAAGCCAACATCTCTAGTTGCAAATATGGACTTATTATCCGCAACGATAATAGAAGCTCTTAAAGATAAACAAATTCAGCCCGTTATTATTCCTTATTCGAATTAAAATATGGTAGAATATACTTTAAAGTAAAAATAAACGACTTGATTAGATCTGTTCACATGATATGGAAGGAGTTATTTATTAATGACACAAAATAAACAATACAATGTAGCAGTAGTAGGTGCTACAGGAGCGGTAGGACAAAAAATTATAAAATATCTAGAAGAAAAACCATTCCAGGTGAACAACATTAAGTTACTGTCATCTAAGAAATCAGCTGGAACGAAAGTGAAGTTTAATGGAGAAGACGTGACAGTAGAAGAAGCAACTTCTAATAGTTTCAAAGATATTGATATTGCATTTTTTTCCGCTGGTGGTTCAGTTTCAAAACAACTAGCACCTGAGGCAGTAAAAAGTGGAGCAATTGTTGTTGACAATACAAGTGCATATAGAATGGATGAAGATGTGCCCCTCGTTGTCCCAGAAGTGAATGAAGGGGATTTACAACATCACAAAGGGATTATAGCAAACCCAAATTGTTCTACGATTCAAATGGTTGCAGCATTAAAGCCAATTCAAGATAAGTTTGGATTAAAACGAGTGATTGTCTCAACATATCAAGCTGTATCAGGTGCAGGGTTGGCTGCTCAAAATGAATTGACTGAGCAAACAAGACAATATTTAAATGATGAAGAAATGACTGCTACTATATTACCGGCAGGTTCAGATAAAAAGCATTATCCAATTGCATTTAATGCATTACCACAAATCGACGTATTTGAGGATAATGGATATACAAAAGAAGAGTTAAAAATGATCAATGAAACTAAAAAAATTATGCATGAACCTAATTTACATGTTGCAGCAACATGTGTTAGGCTTCCAGTATTTACCTCTCATTCAGAAAGTATCTATATTGAAACAAAGGAATCAAACATCACTGTGGAAGATGTTAGAAAAGCGCTTGAAAATGGAGAAGGTATTATCGTTGAAGATGATCCTTCAACCCAAACGTATCCGACACCTTTAAGCGCAGCGGAGAAAAAAGAAGTTTTTGTTGGTAGAATTCGTAAAGATTTAGACACAGATAATGGATTCCATTTATGGGTTGTGTCTGATAACCTTGTGAAAGGGGCTGCTTGGAATACAGTTCAAATTGCAGAGGCCCTTGTTAGAAATGAACTAGTTTAAAATTAATAATAAAGTTGAGGTTTGATAATAATTATGCGACTTTTAATTCAAAAATTTGGTGGAACATCTGTTCAAACAAAGGAAAATCGAATTTCTGTTATTAAACAAATAAAACGTGCAATTAAACAAGATTATAAATTGGTAGTTGTCGTTTCCGCACTTGGCAGAAACCCGGATCCGTATGCAACAGATACGTTACTCAAAATGGTTGATCATCCAACATCAAATAATTCTAAACGGGAACTAGATATGTTAATGGCATGTGGTGAAACTATTGCATCTGTTGTCTTGTCGAATGAATTGAGACAGCATAATGTATCGGCTACAGCATTAACAGGTGCCCAGGCAGGACTTATTACAAATGATGAATATAATGAGGCAAAAATTAAAAAAATAAAACCAGACAGAATAAAGCAAGAGCTTAAAAACCACGATGTTATTGTTGTGGCAGGATTTCAAGGTCGAACGGAGTCTGGAGATATAACGACAATAGGTCGGGGTGGTAGTGATACAACAGCTGCCGCATTAGGTGCATCTTTGCGTGCTGAATGTGTTGAGATTTTTACAGATGTAAAAGGAATTATGACAGCAGATCCACGTGTAGTTGATTCTGCTCAACGGATCGACGTTGTTACTTATACCGAAACATGTAATCTAGCCTATCAAGGGGCAAAGGTGATCCATCCGCGAGCAGTAGAAATTGCCATGCAAGCAGAGATTCCGCTTCGTATTCGTTCTACTTACTCAGAAGATGAAGGTACATTGATTACGTCATCTCGTGTTAAAGAATTTGGAATTGATATACCAGATCGTTTAGTTACTGGAATTGCTCATATAGATTCGATTTCACAGCTAACTGTACATGTGAATGAGAGTGACTTAAAAGCACAAGCAACTATATTTAAAACGATGGCTGATGCGGATATTTCGGTCGACTTTATCAATATATCACCTACAAATGTTATATATACTGTTCCAACTGAAGTTACAGAAAAGGCAGTTTCTTTATTAGAAAAACAAGGATTTAACGTAAAAGTAAAGAAAAACTGTGCTAAAGTTTCAGCTGTTGGCGCCGGGATGACTGGAATTCCTGGTGTGGTTGCAAAAATTACTGAAGCGCTTATTAATAATGATGTTCAAATTTTACAATCAGCTGACAGTCATACAACGATTTGGGTTCTAATCCATGATGAACATTTAAAGACAGCGATAAATGCATTGCATGAAGCGTTTGAGTTAAATAAAATAACTGATACAGGAAAAGAAACAGTATCTTAAGCTTCATGAGTGATAAGAAAAGGGTGAAATAACATGCATTTTGGTCATGTTTTGACAGCTATGATCACTCCATTTGACAGTGACAATCAAGTTGATTTCCCTACAATGACCGTGCTTATCGAACATTTACTAACGAACGGAACTGAAGGCTTAGTTATAACGGGAACAACAGGTGAATCTGCTACATTGTCGCAAACTGAGATGGAGCAAATTTATCGACATGTCGTAGCTGTCGTGAATAAAAGAGTGCCTGTACTTGCTGGAACAGGAACAAATGATACGAATAATACAATAAACTTGACGAAAATAGCTGCTGAATCTGGGGTAGATGGTATTATGCTAGTTGCCCCTTATTATAATCGTCCAAATCAAACTGGATTATATGAACATTTTAAGTTGGTTGCAGAATCAACTAACCTACCGATTATGTTGTATAATATACCAGGAAGATGTAGTGTTCACATTGAAGCTGACACAATCATTAAATTAAGTGAACTTGAAAACATCGTTGCTGTAAAAGAAGCGAGTGGTAATTTAGAGCAAGTATCTCAAATCATCACAGAAACAAACGATGATTTTCACGTATACAGTGGTGATGATAGTATGACATTACCGATAATGGCAGTTGGTGGGACTGGGATTGTGTCAGTAGCATCCCATATTATAGGTAATGAAATGAAAGAAATGGTGCATGCTTTTCTCCTTGGTGAAACACAAAAAGCGGCTCATATTCACCGTGAACTACTGCCTATAATGAAAGGCTTATTTATGGCTCCTTCTCCAGCACCGCTAAAGGAAGCACTAAAATTAAAAGGGTTAGATGTTGGATCTGTACGTTTACCTTTAGTAGGTCTTTCAGAAGAAGAAAGATCTAGATTAAAAACATTAATAATATAACAAAAACATCAGCAGATAATGCTGGTGTTTTTTTAAATTCGGCTTTTCTACTCCTATCTTTATATAATCGGTAGTATGAAGTACTATATTTAGCCCATACTAAAGGTTGATATATGTTGTAAATAAGGAGTGAACGTCAATTGAATAAAGAAGAAAAAGAAGAAAAAGAGGAAAAATCTGGAGACGAACTTTCTCCTTCAGCAATCGTAGAGAAAATTAAAGAATTAGGTCAAACAAATGTACCGACAATGCCCGAATCAAATATTCATGTCCTAACGATTATTGGACAAGTGGAGGGGCATATGCAATTACCTCCTCAAAATAAAACGACAAAATATGAACATATACTACCACAATTGATTGCTATAGAACAAAATCCTAAAATAGAAGGTGTTGTTATTTTACTAAACACAGTCGGTGGAGATGTGGAAGCAGGACTTGCTCTATCTGAAATGATCGCTTCAATGTCTAAACCTACCGTATCCATTGTCCTAGGCGGAGGGCATTCGATCGGAGTCCCGATAGCCGTTTCGGCTGATTATTCTTTTATTGCACCCACTGCTACAATGACAATCCATCCAATTCGCTTGACAGGTCTAGTCATTGGCGTCCCACAAACTTTCGAATACTTAGATAAAATGCAAGATCGAGTGATACAATTTGTCGTTAACCACTCGAATATTCAGGAAGAGCAATTTAAAGAATTAATGTTTGCAAAAGGGAATTTAACTAGAGATATTGGTACAAACTTGATTGGATCTGAAGCTGTCGAGTATCAACTTATCAATGATGTTGGTGGAGTTAAAGATGCAATGGAAAAACTAAATGAATTAATTAATCAGTTAAAACCAAAAGAATTAGAAAAATCCAATGAGGAAGTGAGTTAATAATGGTACATTATACTCCGTTACTAACCGAAGAGATATTTCCACAAGAGGAAGAAAATCATCAACTAGTCTCTTGGCAAGGGAGATCTCTATATGTAAAAAAAACAGAACAAGGACAATTAGAGGTTGTTCAACTTTTGTCCACGGATCCTCAAGATTTTTTAAATACGTCTTTCTCACCAGGAACTATTTTTAAAAAGTAAATCATTAACAAAATAGAGAATTTTACTTTTCTAAGAAAACAAATAATATGATATACTAGAGACGCATCTATAGTAGATACAACCCTTGCCTAGGTGGGCAGGGGTTTCATATTCAATTAGAAAATCCACCTATTATGTTTAGAGGTGATGATGTGGCAAAAAAGAAAAGAAGAAAAAAATCAGGATTAGCTAAACAACTACAGTACGAACTGCTTGGTTTATTGTTTATATTTTTATCCATTTTTGGCAGTGGAGTGTCTATGATTAGTGATGGGTTTATTCCAACAAGTCTGGAAAACATCTTCAGACTTTTATTAGGAGTGTGGTATTTTGTTGCATCGCTAATCTTATTAATTATTGGTATTATTCTAGTAATAAAAAGAAATTTTCCGAATTTCTTCACGAAGAGGACGATTGGTTTTACCATATTATTTTTAGGTGTTTTACTATTTACGCATATACAAACATTTGAAAAATTATTGATTGATACGACGGAAACATCCGTTATTAAAGCTACTTGGGATCATTATATGGCATTTTTGAATGGACAAGGTGTAAGTAGTCAGCTAGGTGGCGGAATGATTGGTGGAATCTTATATACTGCCAATTCTTATTTGTTTTCATCTGCCGGTGCCAAAATAGTAGCTGTATTTTCGATATTAATAGGACTAATATTTATGACAAATCTATCAATTGGTAATTTTTATTTAAACATGAGGAAAAAACTAGCCGAAAAATGGCAAAATTTTAAAGCGAAAAGAGAAAGTAAAAAGGCGGAAAAACAAGTAAACAAAAATGCCAATCATGCTTATGAAGCTGATGTACATGAAGAGAATTCAAATGCTGACGGGCTGAAGAAACCGCAAGAAGTAGTGGATGTACAATTTTCATATGAGGAAAATGACAGTGGACAACTAATGTTACAAATGGAAGATGAAAATTCTACTCCACCTGAAGAAACGGAGGAAGAAATTGATGTTTCCGTTATCGATATGAATAGTACGCAAAATGATCATTACGAGTTACCTTCTATTGATTTACTTTCTGAACCTATCAAACATAGTCAGCAACGAGAAAAATCACAAATACATAAAACGGTTCAAGTATTGGAACAAACTTTTCAAAGTTTTGGGGTGAAGGCCAAGATTACGAAGGCACATGTTGGTCCAGCCGTAACCAGGTATGAAGTTTATCCTGAAGCCGGTGTAAAGGTAAGTAAAATTATAAGCCTTCATGATGACCTTGCCCTTGCCCTTGCCGCGCAAGATATTCGGATTGAGGCACCGATTCCTGGAAAATCAGCAGTGGGGATCGAAGTACCAAATCAAGAAATTGCTATGGTTTCTCTTCGTGAAGTATTGAATCTTTCGAGTAATCGAAACAAGAAATTATTATTTGGTTTAGGTAGAGATATATCTGGAGAAATTGTTGAAGGTGAACTAAATAAAATGCCGCATTTACTTATCGCTGGAGCAACTGGAAGTGGAAAGAGTGTGTGCATTAATAGTATAATCACTTCTATTCTAATGCGGGCTAAACCGAATGAAGTAAAAATGATGATGATCGATCCGAAAAAAGTGGAATTGAATGTTTATAACGGCATTCCACATTTATTAACTCCCGTTGTAACGGATCCAAAAAAAGCTTCCATGGCCTTAAAGAAAGTCGTTCAGGAAATGGAATACCGGTATGAATTGTTTTCTGAATCAGGTACAAGAAACATTGAAGGATACAATAACTTTATTCAAAAACAAAATGAACTTACGGATGATAATCAAGGTTTACTCCCTTATATAGTAGTTTTAGTTGATGAATTAGCTGATCTCATGATGGTTGCTTCAAAAGATGTGGAAGATTCCATTACTAGACTTGCTCAAATGGCACGTGCAGCAGGAATTCATCTTATTATTGCAACACAAAGGCCATCTGTTGATGTAATTACAGGTGTAATAAAAGCAAATATCCCTTCTCGAATTGCTTTTAGTGTTTCATCTCAAGTTGACTCGCGAACCATTCTGGACGTAAGTGGGGCAGAAAAACTATTAGGTAGAGGAGATATGCTCTATATCCCTGTGGGAATGTCAAAACCGATACGAGTTCAAGGAGCTTTCCTATCAGACGATGAAGTTGAGCGCATCGTGAATCACTGTATAAATGAACAAAAAGTATCCTATGAGGAAGATATGATCCCAGACGAACAGGAAAGTGACGCTAGTGAGGTAGAGGATGAATTATTTGACGACGCTGTACAACTAGTGGTAGAGATGCAGAGTGCAAGTGTATCCATGTTACAAAGAAGATTTCGCATCGGTTATAATAGAGCTGCGAGATTAATAGATTCTATGGAGGAACGAGGAATTGTAGGGCCATATGAAGGAAATAAACCGAGAATCGTTCTCTTAGAGCATCAAAAGGAAGAATCTTCTTAAAAATTTATGAAATATATTCTAAATTATTTATTTACATGGTATATTAATTTGTAGTAGTATGACAATTTTACATAGAAAATGTTGTATTACTCGCACCAAGATATTCAAGTACGGTTTAAAAGGGGGGAAATTGTACTTTATTAAAATATCTTACCAAAATGGAGGATTTAGAAATGAAGAAAAATAAGTTCTTGTTATCAATTGTTCTATTATTTGCATTAAGTCTAGTCTTAGTTGCTTGTGGGGGTTCAGATAACAATACAAGTACAGACGATGATGCTGAACAAACGAATGATGAAAATGCAGGAGAACAATCAGATGAATCTGCTGACTTTTCAGTAGCAATGGTTACAGATACCGGTGGAATTGATGATAAATCGTTCAACCAGTCTGCATGGGAAGGTTTAGAAGCATGGGGAGAAGAACATGGTGCTGAAAAAGGAGCATCCGGTTATGATTATGCACAATCAGAAGACGATAGTGATTATCTCCCTAACTTCACACGCTTAGTAAAAAATGATTTTAACTTAATTTTTGGTGTAGGATTTTTACTAGAAGATGCGGTAAGCGATATTGCTGAACAGTATCCAGATAATTATTTTGCAATAATCGATACTGTCGTTGAAGGTCCAAACATTGCAAGTATCACTTTTGCCGAACATGAAGGTTCATTTTTGGCAGGTGTAGCAGCAGCGATGAAAACAAAAACTGATAAACTAGGATTTGTAGGTGGAGTAGATTCTGACTTAATTAATAAATTTGAAGTAGGATTTGTCGCTGGTGCAAAATCAGTAAATCCCGATATTGAGGTTCAAATCCAATACGCAGAAGATTTTAACGCAGTTGATAAAGGAAAACTTATTGCATCAAATATGTATAACAGCGATATTGATATTATTTATCATGCAGCCGGAAATACTGGTAACGGTGTGTTTGCAGAAGCTAAAGACATTAAACAAAACGATCCAGACCGTGAAATTTGGGTAATTGGAGTGGACCGTGACCAATATGAAGAAGGATTAAATGAAGATAACTCGACAAGCGTTACGTTGACATCCATGGTAAAACGTGTTGATATTTCTGTACAAGAAGTAACAAACCTAGCGATGTCTGGAGAATTTCCAGGTGGAGAAATTGTTGAATTTGGTTTAGAAGATGAAGGAATATCTGTAGCTGATACAAATGAAGAAGCATTTACAGACGATCTTAAAGATGCTGTAAGCGAGTGGGAGGAAAAAATCAGAAACGGTGAACTTGAAGTTCCTAAATCTCGTGCAGAACTAGAAGAATTTGAAAAAGATTTATAAGATAATTATATATTAATAGGGCTAGTTGAATTCTAGCCCTTTTTATTTAACATTATCTTACTTGAAGAGCGAATATTGCCTTTTCATAAAGTACATAAACTGCGACACGACATAGGAGTCTATATGTTATTTATGTATCAACTCCATGTTTGGGGGAAACTCATAAATTGCGATTCGACTCGATGTCTTGAAGAATGACTCGACATGTTCGAAATCGACTCGACATCTTGGTGAATGACTCGACATGTTCGAAATCGACTCGACGTCTTGAAGAATGACTCGACATGTTCGAAATCGACTCGACGTCTTGAAGAATGACTCGACATATTCTAAATCGACTCGACGTCTTGGAAAATGACTCGACATCTTGAATTGCGAGTAATTCTTTCATTGTTACATCGCAGTTTTCTTCTACTTCGATATAAAGTAGCAATACAAAAATAGACAATATTAATTATCGGGCAAGGGATGTGATGACACGATGGAATACGTGATTGAAATGTTAAATATACGTAAAGAATTCCCCGGTATTGTTGCTAATGACAATATAACCCTCCAAGTAAAAAAAGGTGAAATACATGCATTGTTAGGTGAAAATGGAGCCGGAAAATCAACGCTAATGAATGTTCTTTTTGGTCTTTATCAACCTGAAAAAGGAGAAATAAAGATAAAAGGAGAGAAAGTTAATATTACCAACCCTAACATAGCGAATGATTTGGGAATTGGAATGGTACACCAACATTTTATGCTTGTTGAGCCTTTTACAGTTACGCAAAATATCATTTTAGGAAGTGAGCCTACTAAATTTGGGCAAATTAATCTAAAAGTAGCTGAAAAAGAGGTACAAGAATTATCGGATCGTTACGGGTTAAGAGTTGATCCTAAAGCTAAAATTAGAGATATCTCGGTCGGTATGCAACAACGAGTAGAGATTTTGAAAATGTTGTATAGAGGAGCCGATGTACTTATTTTGGATGAACCGACTGCGGTACTCACCCCCCAAGAAATAAACGAGCTATTTGAAATTATTGAATCGTTAGTGGATGAAGGTAAGTCCATCATCTTAATTACACACAAACTAAAAGAGATTATGCAAGTTTGTGGCCGCTGTACTGTTATCCGAAAAGGGGTAGGAATTGGAACCGTAAATGTTTCAGAAACAACAGTTGAGGAATTAGCAACATTAATGGTTGGAAGATCAGTCAGCTTTAAGACAGAAAAAGAGGAAGCAAAACCGACGGATGTTGTTTTGAAGGTAGAAAATGTACATATTAATGATAATCGAAATGTTCCAGTCGTAAAAGGATTAAATCTCGAAGTGCGGGCAAATGAAATCGTAGGAATTGCTGGAATAGACGGAAACGGTCAAACAGAATTGATCGAAGCAATTGCGGGACTAAAAAAGACTGAATCCGGATCCGTTTATTTGAACAATGAACCGATAACAAATTTATCCCCACGTAAAATAACTGAAAAAGGTTTGGCCCATATTCCGCAAGATCGACAAAAATTTGGGTTAGTTTTAGATTTTCCAGTTAGTGAGAACATTGCGCTCCAAACATACTATCAAGAACCTTACTCAAAAAATAAAATACTAAACTATGAAAAGATTGATGAGTTTTCAGAAAGAATTGTAAAGGAGTACGATGTGAGAACTCCTTCTATTCATACAAAAACGAGTGCACTTTCGGGAGGAAATCAGCAAAAAGTAATTATTGGTCGTGAAGTTGATCGTTCTCCAGACTTACTTATAGCCGCCCAACCAACAAGGGGATTAGATGTTGGAGCTATTGAATTTATTCACCAAAAATTAGTGGAAGAAAGAGATAAAGGACGAGCAGTGTTATTACTGTCTTTTGAACTCGATGAGATTTTAAATGTAAGTGATCGAATTGTTGTTATTTTTGATGGAAAGATTGTTGCTGATGTAAAACCTGAGGAAACAACGGAACAAGAACTAGGCTTGTTAATGGCCGGAAGTGACAAAAAGAAAGCAGGTGGGACAAATTGATGTCAAATAGATTATTCAACATTTTGGTTCCACTTATTTCAGTATTTATAGGGTTAATGGCTGGTGCAATTATTATGTTAATTTATGGATATAATCCATTGGAAGGTTATTTAGCTTTATGGAAAGGTGCATTTGGTGATCTTTACTTTATAGGTGAGACAATCAGACAGGTAACTCCATATATATTAACAGGTTTAGCAGTTGCATTTGCTTTTAGAGCAGGTTTGTTTAATATCGGGGCTGAAGGGCAAGTAATTGTCGGTTGGCTTGCCGCTGTTTGGATTGGGACTACTATTGAGGCGCCAATGTTTATCCATCTTCCTTTAGCAATGCTTGTTGCTGCCTTAGCGGGAGCGGCTATTGCATTTGTACCTGGATATTTAAAAGCAAAATTAGGAGTTCATGAAGTTATCGTTACAATTATGTTTAATTATATAGCTTTATATAGTGCAAACTCAATCATACGAAATGTGTTAACAGAACAGGCGGATAAAACTGAAAAAATCGCTCCCACTGCATCTCTTTCATCAGAATGGCTAGCAACTTTAACGATGTACTCTCGAGTGCATCATGGGATTTTAATTGCTCTTTTGGCAGCACTTATCATGTGGTTTATTATTAATAAAACTACGATCGGTTATGAAATTCGCGCAGTTGGTTTAAATCAAAATGCATCAAGGTATGCTGGCATGAATGTAAGTAAAAATATTATTTTTGCAATGGTTATCTCAGGTGCTTTTGCGGGATTAGCTGGTTCAATGGAGGGATTAGGGACCTTTGGTAACATGTCCATCCAAGGCGGGTTTTCCGGCCTAGGTTTTGACGGAATTGCAGTTGCTTTACTCGGAGCAAACACAGCTATAGGAGTTATATTAGCAGCTATTCTTTTTGGTGTATTAAAAGTTGGGGCATTAAACATGCCAACAGAAGCTGGGGTACCAAGTGAATTAGTTGATGTGATTATCGCATTCATCATCTTTTTCGTTGCATCCAGTTATATGATCAGATGGATTATACTTCGCTTTAAAAAGGAGGCTAAGTAAATGATTGATCTATTACAGGCAATAATACCACCAGCTTTATTTTTCTCTGCTCCACTTATTTTTACAGCATTAGGTGGTGTATTTAGCGAAAGATCTGGAGTAGTTAATATTGGATTAGAAGGATTAATGGTCATGGGAGCATTTGTAGGGATTGTATTTAATCTTAACTTTGCAGAAGTTTTTGGAGTTTGGACCCCATGGGTGTCAATTTTTGTTGCCATGATTGTTTCGGGTATTTTTGCAGTAATTCATGCAATTGCATCTGTCTCTTTTCGAGCAGATCAAGTAGTTAGTGGTATTGCGATCAACTTCTTAGCCCTTGGGCTGGGCGTATTTTTAACGAAACAATGGTATGGTAAAGGGCAAACTGACATGATTTCTCGACCGTTTTATACAACAAATATCCCGTTTCTTTCAGATATTCCTGTTATCGGTCCAATCTTTTTTAAAGGTGTATATTTGACTTCTTACTTAGCGATCATACTAGCATTTATCGCTTGGTATGTTTTGTATAAAACACCATTTGGCTTGCGCTTACGTGCTGTTGGTGAACATCCAATGGCTGCTGATACGAATGGTATCAATGTATATCGAATGCGTTATGTAGCAGTAATTATTTCTGGTCTTTTAGGAGGGTTAGGTGGTTCTGTATTTGCATTAACGATTGCACTTAATTTCTCTCAATCAACGATAGTAGGGCAAGGGTTTATGTCGCTTGCTGCTGTTATTTTTGGTAAATGGCATCCTTTGGGAGCAATGGGGGCGGCTTTGTTTTTTGGATTTGCCCAAAGTTTAAGTGTTATTAGTGCTGGAATTCCATTGTTACAAAATGTTCCTCAAGTATTTTTACTAATCGCTCCTTATGTATTAACGATTTTAGCACTAGCAGGGTTTATTGGTCGTGCTGAAGCACCGAATGCATTAAGTACCCCTTATATTAAAGGAAGTAGATAGATTTGTAACAATAGAGTAAAGTTAAAAGTGATTTAATCATAAAGAATCCGAACTATTATTTAAATTTCCAATTGAAATTTTTGTATAAGTTCGGATTCTTCATTTGTTGCATTTATACACCTTATCCATAAACTGTTGAGTAAAGTTGGATAGTAATTGTCCTCCGCTACGGAAAAAACTTGACACACTTTTCACTCAATTT
>NZ_JBPPZG010000112.1:0-13283 GCF_051918545.1 Pseudogracilibacillus amylolyticus (SeqCode)
CCGCCAGCATCTTTATGGTTAAATGATTTACCTTCCATTACTTTATTACCGAATGAAACATATAGACAACAAACAATTTTTTCATTTGGAATTGAATAAGATAATAATTGATGACCGAAATTAGAAAAGTTTTTTCTGATTTCGGTCGTATTTTTTTAATTACATTGGTTCAAATAGTTCTATCAATACTAAGGATATTGCGCCTAATAGAGTTGCATCGTCAACGTGGCAAATGTTTGTAAACACCCTTTATTTCCACGGTCACAAATTTCTCCAATGATATCGATATTCATGTGACCAACTTCTCCCGCAAGATCGTGGCACCGTGGTATAACATTCCATTAACTACTACACCTGCTCCGACACCACTTCCAATATTTACTACCAGTATACTTAAAGGATTATCATGTTGTCCAAACCAAGAGTCCCCTAAAGCCATCGTCCTAGCATCGTTTTCAACTTTAACTACAAGGTCAAATTCTTTTTCCAACTCTTAAAAATGACGAAAATATGACTTAACTTAACTTTAGAATATTTTAATAGACTAAAGAAAAAAATTATTATTGACTAAAACGTATCAAGATATTATTATATGATATAACGTTATATAATATCTTAATTCTATTTATATTGTAATATAATTTTTATTATTAGGGGGGAGCAAGTTTGCAACATAATATGCTTGATATACAAGATTTAACTATAGAGTTTAAGACAGAGAAAGGACTTTTTCCTGCTGTTAATGATATCAATCTAAGTATTAAACAGGGGGAAATAATGTGTATAGTTGGAGAAAGTGGAAGTGGAAAAACAATAACATCCTTATCTATAATGCAAATATTGCCTTCAATTGCAAACGTTTCCTCCGGAGAGATATGGTTTAAAGAAAAAAATTTATTAACTTTAAATAAAAAAGAAATGTCGGGTATAAGAGGTAATAGTGTATCGATGATATTTCAAGATGCAATGTCATCACTAGATCCACTTTTCACATGTGGTCATCAAATTATTGAAACAATAAGAACACATAAAAAAGACGTAACTAAAGAACAAGCACTAGAAAAAGCAAAAGAACTTTTAAGAAAAGTAGGGATTGCTCATCCCGACACAATTGTTAACGCTTATCCTTATGAATTATCTGGTGGAATGTGTCAAAGAGTAATGATTGCAATGGCTCTTTCTTGTGAACCAAATCTACTCATTGCAGATGAACCGACAACTGCTTTGGATGTGACTGTTCAATCTCAAATACTTAAACTATTGAAGCAAATTCGTGAAGACTTTAATACTAGCATTATGTTTATTACTCATGATTTAGGTGTGGTTGCAGAAATTGCCGATCGGGTGGCTGTTATGTATGCTGGAAGGATTGTCGAAGAAGGGGATGTAAAATCAATATTTAATAATCCCCAGCATCCATATACTGAAGGCTTGCTAAAGTCCATTCCAAAGTTAAATGAGAAGAGTGAGAGATTCTATAGTATTAAAGGATCTGTTCCGAGTATTACTGAAATGCCTGTAGGATGTAAGTTTAACCCAAGATGTTCTAAGGCATTTGCAGACTGTTATAAAGAGGAACCACCAGCTTTTAATGTCGGTGAACACCGAAAAGTACGCTGCTGGTTAATGGATGACGAGAGGATGAATGATAGTGGAGAATGAAACAATCTTAGAAATAAACAATATAAAAAAACATTTCCCTATCAGCAAAAAAGGTTTATTTTCTAAAACGACCGAGTATGTGAAAGCGGTTGATGGTATAAATCTAAGTATAAAAAAAGGTGAAACATTTGGCCTTGTAGGAGAGTCTGGGTGTGGAAAAAGTACATTATCAAGATTAATAACTAGATTAATAGAACCCGATGAGGGAGAAGTCATCTTTGATGGACAAGATTTTCTAAAATTAAAGGGAAAAGCTTTAAGAAAAGAGCGACAAAAGATTCAAATGGTTTTTCAAAATCCGTTTGAATCATTAAATCCTAGAATGAAGATTGAAGATATAATTGGTGCTTCCTTTGATATCCATGGAATGGAAAAAGGAGAGGAAAGACGAAAGAAAGTAGAAACTCTCATAGAAAAAGTTGGTTTAGATTCTAAGTTTTTATCCAGATACCCACATGAACTTTCTGGAGGACAAAGACAAAGAATAGGAATTGCTAGGGCTATAGCTCTTAATCCTAAATTTATTATTTGTGATGAATCCGTATCCGCTTTGGATGTATCGGTTCAATCTCAAATTTTAAACTTGCTTAAGGATATACAAGAAGAATTTAATCTTACATATTTATTTATATCGCATGATCTGTCTGTGATAAAAAATGTAAGTCATCGAATAGCTGTTATGTACCTAGGTAAAATTGTTGAAGTGGCTGAAGCAGAAGAATTATATAAGGATCCGAAACACCCTTATACGCAAGCATTACTATCTTCAATACCTATTCCAGAACTGGATACAGAGTACGAAAAGACTTCTATTGAGCTTAAAGGAGATATACCAAGTCCCGTAAATCCTCCTAAAGGATGTAATCTTTGTACAAGATGTCCTTTTGTAATGCCGATTTGCCATGAACAAGAACCAGAGCTAGATGAAATAGAAAAAGATCATAATGTAGCATGTCATCTTTACTCATCAAATTCTGAATTGAAGGAAAGTAAGGTTTTATAAGGAGGAGGGATTTCAATGGGACAAGATTTAATAAAAAGAATACTTATAATTATTGTTCAAATTATTATTGTGGCAAGCATTGTTTTTTCTGCAATCAGATTTATGCCCGGAGATCCTGCTGTGTTAGTTCTAGGAACGGAAAAGGGTGCTGATCCGGAAGCTGTTGCTGAGATGAGGGAAACTTTAGGTTTAAATCAACCTTTTTTCACACAATATTTTGATTGGATGAAAAATGCAGTCACACTTGATTTTGGACAATCTATCTTTACGGGAACGGATGTTACGGAAAGTATAATGGAAAGGCTCCCAAAAACATTAGAACTTGCATTTTTAGCAATGCTGCTCGCTACATTCATTGGTGTTCCATTGGGGATTGCAGCGGCTCTTAAGCGAGGAAGTATTGCCGATTCCATTGTAACCACATTCGCAGCGGTAGGAATATCTTTTCCTGTCTATATTATCGGAACCTTTTTAATATTGTTGTTAAGTTTCAAGCTAAACCTGTTACCTGCTAGTGGGTATGTTTCATTTTCAGATAATCCGATAGAACATTTTCAAAAAATGGCATTACCAGCTCTTACTCTTTCTCTTGGTCTAGCTTCTACAATCGCAAGAATGACTCGTTCATCAATGTTGGAGGTACTAAATAAAGATTTTATTCAAACATTGCGTGCAAAAGGTCTGAATGAGAACAAAGTAATTTTTAAACATGCATTCAGAAATGCAATTATCTCAGTAATTACAGTAATAGGCTTAGAACTTGGGAATCTTATAGGTGGTACAGTGCTAATAGAATATCTATTTAATTATCCCGGCCTAAGTTCATTGTTGATTCAGTCTATTGATAATCGAGATTACCCTTTAATACAGGGTTCAATTGTGTTTATTGCAACATTATATATATTAATTAATCTGTTTGTTGAAATCCTTTATGGTGTAATGGATCCAAGGACTAGAAAACAACAGTAGAAAGGTAAAAGGGGGGAGAAAATTGATCAAAAAGATGTTGAAAAATAAAGTTTTTGTTGTATGTTTTCTATTGTTTATCGGTATTATTGTTCTTTCTGTGATTGGTCCTTGGTTAGCTCCGCAAGATCCATTGGAAATTAATTCTAATAAAGTACTGCAACCTGGAGATTCCGAAAACATCCTTGGAACCGATGAATTTGGAAGAGATATTTTTAGTAGATTACTATTAGGTATAAGACCTACGATTACTGTAGCATTAGGAGCAACATTTATCGCGTTTTTCTTTGGATCTTTACTGGGAATGATTGCAGGATATTTAAGAGCTTTGCCTGAAAAATTGATAATGAGAGGAGCTGATATTATTTTAAGTTTTCCTCCCATCCTATTAGCTTTACTAGTTGTCGGATTCTGGGGAGGAGGAGTTAAAAATTTAATAATAATAATTGGAATTGTTTATATACCATATTTTGCACGTCTTGCTTATTCTTCAACCATCCAAGTTAAAGGATTGGAATATGTGCAAAGTGAAATTCTCTTAGGAGCTTCTCATGTTCGAGTATTATTGAAAGTTATTTTTCCGAATATCCTTTCTCCTCTTATTATTCAATGTAGTTTAACGATGGCTGCTGCAATATTATTGGAATCCGGTCTTAGTTTCCTTGGCCTTGGAATAATACCACCAGATCCATCTTGGGGACAAATGATTGGAGAAGCTAGAGGTTATATTTTCTCTTATCCTATGTACGTCATTTGGCCGTCATTGCTACTTGGATTAACGATCCTGTCTATAAATTTATTGGGAGATAGTTTAAGAGATATTCTAGATCCAAAGTTGAAAATTAAATAAAAAAATAGGAGTTGAGAAAATGAAAAGAAAGAGTTTATTATTCTTTGTTGGTTTATTAAGTGTCATTATTCTTATTAGTGCCTGCTCATCAGACTCAGCGAATGATAGCAACGGCGAAAACGGCGAGACTACCTCAGGGGGAGAATTAAAATTTGGTTTAGCCGCTGAACCTGATACGATGGATCCTTTCGTTCAAAATGGGACGCACGGAAGAACAATTAAGTTAGCAATTTATCGTGGTTTATTTAACTACAACAAAGAGGGAGAATTACAACCAGAACTTGCAGAGGATTATTCGGTCTCAGATGATGGCAAAACTTATACTTTCAATTTGCGGGAAGCAAAATTCCATAATGGCGATGCTGTAACTGCTGAAGACGTAAAATATACATTTGATCGAATTTTAGAAACAGGAAGTAAAGCAACATTTGCCGCTGAATTATCAGTGATTGATAATGTTGAGGTTGTGGATGAGAAAACAGTAGATTTTAATTTAACTGAACCTTCTGCACCACTATTACACTATTTAGCTATTCCTGAATCAGTGATTGTTTCAAAAAGCTGGATAGAAGAACATGGGGAAAATGCTGACCCTATGGGAGCAGGTCCATTTAAGTTTGTAGAGTGGAAAAAAGGACAGGAATTCATTGTTGAAAAATTTGACGAATTTTATATACCCGAAAAACCAAAGTTAGATGAAATTAGATTTGTATTTTATCCTGATGAAAACACAAGAAGTAATGCATTAAGAGCAGGAGACGTAGATTTAATTGAAACAGTGCCTTGGAAGGACGTAGAATCGATGGAGAATGATCCCAATTTGAAATTAGATAGTGTTAACGGTCCTTTCATGAAATTACAATTTAATACAGAGTTTGAACCATTTAATGAACCCAAAGTAAGACAAGCAATATCTTATGCCATAGATAGAGCTACGATACTTAATACAGCTTTTAGTGGACGAGGCGAAGAAATTTATGGGATTGCAATTCCGGAAGGATATATGGGATATAGTGAAGAATACGCAAATTATTTTGAACATGATGTTGAAAAAGCAAAAGAGTTATTAGCTGAAGCCGGTTATCCAGATGGATTCAGTGCTAGACTATTGGCTACTTCACAATACACATTCCATGAACAAACAGCTGTAGCAGTTAAATCGGAATTAGAGAAAATCGGTATTGAAGTAGAGTTAGAACTTCCCGACTGGGCGTCAAGAATTAATAAGAATACGGAAGGGGATTATGATTTTCTCGTAGCTGGTACGTCGGGTGACATTACCGATGCAGATTGGTTGAGCAATTTCTACACAAGTGGTGACGTAAGACTGAATAACTCCGCTTATTTTAAAGATGAAAAAATTGATGAATTACTTAACAAGGGTAGAATTGAAACGGATGAGCAAAAGAGAGAAGAGATTTATGATGAGCTTATTGAAAGATCGTTAGAACTCAGTCCGTTCGTTTATTTAACATGGCGTGAACAGAGTTATGGAATGTCTAATGATGTAGAAGGATTTAAAAATTTACCTGGATTTCTGTCATTCCAATCTGGAATTACATTAGATGAGGTTACTGTGAAATAAAATAAGTTACGTAGTGTATAAGAACTATAACTAACCTTCTTAGTTAAAAACATTATTTATTGAACCGTGCTCTGGATCATCTGTATAACAAAAAAGAAAATTCAATGATGAATAATAAAAAATATTATATACTTCAGAAAAGTTAAAAATCATTCTAATGAAATATTGATTATTATGCATCACTAATATAACATTAATGTGAATATACCTAGGAGGGTTAGTTTTAGATGAAAAAATTAAATACCGCTAGTCAAATACCACTTTATCATCAATTGAAACAAATTATAATAGAAGACATTGAAAGTGGGAAATACGAGGTCGGTGAACAATTACCAACAGAAATTGAACTATGTGACTATTATAATGTTAGTAGAATAACAGTAAGGAGAGCAATATCTGATCTTGTTGATGAAAAAGTACTATACAAAAAACAAGGAAAAGGAACATTTGTCAGTGAGGCAAAGATTGAAAGGGAATTAATTTCAACTGGTAGTTTCTCAGATATTACTACTGAATCGGGGAAAGAACCTAGCACACAAATATTAGAAACAACAATTAAAGTGCCGACGAAAGAATTATGCGAGGCATTGGAAATTACCCCTAATGAAAATGTATTGGAATTGAAACGACTTTTAAGCATAGATGGAGAACCATTTATTATCGAAATTTCACATTATGCAATGTCGCGCTTTCCAAATTTAGAGACTTACATAAGCAGTAATCAGTCAATTTATAAAATATTGAGGAAATACTACGATGTCGAGATCGTTAAAGCCGAGAAGACATTGGATGTAAAGTTTTCAAATGAGGAACAATCTGAAATTTTTGAATGTGATCCAAATTCGGTTCTCTATTTGTTGAGAAAAACTGCATTTGATAAAAACAGTGAAGTTGTTCATGTATCTAACTCGTTTTTTCTCGCTTCAAAAGTAACGTTTAGGTTTACTGTAAATTCGGAACAAGCCGAAAATGTATGATTAGTACAATGCTTAGGGGAGTTGAAGGGTGCAATTATTTATCTTCCAATCCCCTATCCCTTTCATATCTGTATCTTCATTACAACTAACTGAAGATTAATTTTTTTAGAAATTTGACTAATACGTTATATAACGTTATAATATGTAACAAAACATAAGATGTTATTCTAGGAGGAGTAAAATGTTAAAAAACTATACTGGACAAGAAGCGCTTGAGAAGACGTTAGAAGCTCTAAAAAATAAAACGATTAAGAGAGTGTTTTATGTAGCATGTGGGGGGTCATCCGCATTAACATATTCAAGTAAATACATAATTGATCGTGATTCTAAAACGATGACTGCGGAAGCTTATAATTCAAATGAATTTATATACCGTAATCCAGCTAAATTGGATGAAGAATCACTTGTAATCGCTATTTCGCATTTAGGTAATACACCAGAAACTACTGCGGCTGCAGAATTTGCAAGGGATAAAGGGGCTACTGTTGTATCATTTACCTATGAAGCTGATTCTCCACTTGCAAAAGCATCTCATTACAGAATTGATTACCAGTATGGGCCACAAGTAAATCCGGCTGATTCTAGAAATATCCAAATTATTCAACTTACATTAGGATTACTAAAAATTAAAGAAGACCACACTAAATATGATGCTTTAGTTTCAAGTTTACCTAATTTACAATATACAGTAGATAAAGCAATTGAAATATATGCAAAAAGAGCTACAGAGTATGCAGAAAAGTACCAAAATGAAAAAATGATCTATACAATGGCTAGTGGTAGTAACTTTGGTGTAGCTTATACATTTGCTATCTGTATCCTTATGGAAGCACAATGGATTAACTCACATGCAATCCATGCTGGAGAATTTTTCCACGGACCATTTGAAATTGTCGACAAAGAAACACCATTTGTTTTATTACTTGGCTTAGATGAAACAAGATTTATGGAAGAAAGAGCTTTAAAGTTTTTAAATACGTATGCAGAAAAAACGTTTATTTTAGATGCAAAGGAATTCGACCTATCAAAAGTAGATGAGTCTATTCATGGTGAAGTAGCATCTGTTATTCATCTATATGTACTACGTGCTCTTTCAAGAGAGTTTGCTAAAGTACGAAATCATCCGTTAGATACAAGAAGATATATGCATAAAGTAGAATATTAATTAGTACTTGTGTATCGTATAACTTGTTCAATCGACTCCTATTGTGTATAAAATAGGAGTTGATTTTTCAGAATTACAGCCTAGAAAAGGAGGAGTTAGCATGCGATATATGGTTGGTGTTGATGTAGGAGGAACATTTACAGATGTAACAATGGTAGACTCAATGTCTGGAAATATTGAAAATCATAAATTACCTTCTACACCTCAAGATCCTTCAAAAGCAATTATGAATGGTATTAAAGAATTACTTGATTTACAGAATGTTTCAAATGAAGAAGTAACATATCTTGCACATGGAACAACTGTTGCGACAAACGCCTTGATTGAAAGAAAGGGAGCCCAAACTGCACTCATAGTGACAGAAGGTTTTAAAGATTTATTAGAAATCGCTCGCCAAACAAGACCGAATTTATATGATTTGTTTCAAGAAAAACCTGAACCAATGATAGCCGGAGATTTACGGTTTGAAGTAGAAGAAAGATTGTATGCAAATGGTTCAATAAGAACGCCAATTAATAAAGAACAATTAAGAACTATTATTGAAGAAATAAAAAGTAAAGGCATTCAATCTATTGCAGTATGTTTTCTATTTTCATTTAACAACCCTATTCATGAGCAAATTGCGGTAGAAGAAATCAAAAAATTATATCCGTCTGCTTATGTGTCTGCTTCACACCAAATTGTACCTGAGTTTAGAGAATATCCAAGGTTAACCACGACAACGATGAATGCATATCTTGGTCCGGTGATGCAAACATATATGGAAAACTTTAGAGCTTCTGTGAAGAAAGCGAATATTCCTGTTGAACCATATATAACTCAATCGAATGGAGGAATTATTTCCATTCAAGAGTCTGTTTCAAGTCCAGTAAAAACTGCTTTATCTGGCCCAGCTGCAGGGGTGGTCGCTGCATCGCATGTTGCTGAATTAACTGGATATAAAAATTTAATTACTTTTGATATGGGTGGAACGTCAGCCGATTTTAGTTTAATTGAAAATGGCGAGCCGAAAATTTCGATGGATAGAGAAATAGAAGGATTCCCGGCAAGAATACCAATGTTGGATATTCATACATATGGTGCTGGAGGAGGCTCAATTGCCTGGTTAGATGATGGTGGTGCTTTAAAAGTAGGCCCGGAAAGTGCTGGAGCTGTTCCTGGACCAGCTGCATATGGAAGAGGTGGCACATTACCTACCGTAACGGATGCTAACGTCGTTTTAGGAAGATTAAATCCGAATGGTATTTTAGATGGTAAAATGGATTTGGATGTAGAAGCTTCTAAAAGAGCAATCGAAGAACATATTTGTAAAAAAACGAACCTTTCTTTAATCGAAGCTGCAAGTGGTATTCTTTCTGTTGTTAATGCAAATATGACACGTGGAGTAAGGCTAATTTCTGTTGAGAAAGGTTATTCTCCAAGTGAGTTTTCTCTCGTATCATTTGGTGGAGGTGGAGGCCTTCATTGTGGTTCTTTAGCAAAAGAATTGAATATTTCTACTCTGATTGTACCACCATCTCCTGGGACATTTAGCTCCATGGGATTACTCGTAACTGATATAAAATCGGACTATGTGAAAACGGAGTTACTTGAACCAAATGAACAAAACTTAGTTACGATTCAAGATCATTTTAAAGAAATGGAAGAAGAGGGAACAAAACTTTTAGTATCTGAAAAAATTGACAGCGATAAAAGAGTATTTCAGCGCTCGATTGATGTTCGTTTTAAAGGACAGAATTATGAATTATCTGTTCCAATAGAATTAGAAGATTTACAGAAAGAAAATATTGATAAAGTAATTAATAAGTTCCATGAAATTCATGAAAAAGCTTATGGCTATTCGGATAAATTAGCAACAGTAGAATTTGTTAATTACCGTCTAACGGCATGTGGAGAATTACCAAAGGTTGATTTGAATAAAGAAACGATAAAAAATGAAGAAGTAGTTTCATCCAAAATAAAAAGAAAAGTTTATTTTGCAGAAGTGGAAGAACCAAACTATTATGATACAGATATATTTCAACGAACTGAACTTAATGCGGGAGATCGAATTATCGGCCCGGCAATTGTTGAACAATTAGATACAACTATTTTAATTTTACCTGATCAAACTGCCTTTGTTGACCCATATCAAAACTTGATTATCAACGCATCGAATGGGGTGAATAATGATGACGAAAAATGAAATTAGCCCAATAACTTTAGAAATCATGGGGAATTTAATTTTGTCGGTTGCTGAAGAAATGGGAGTAATTTTAGTTAAGACAGCTTATTCAACAAATATAAAAGAAAGAAAAGATGCTTCCACTGCAATTTTTGATGGAAAAGGACGTATGATCGCACAGGCTGAACATGTTCCGATGCATTTAGGATCAATGTTAAGCGTAGTTACAGAAATTTTAAAGAAATTCCCTGTTGATACTATTGAACCAGGCGATATGTTTATAACAAATGACCCTTATACAGGCGGTGGAACACATCTACCCGATATTACAATGGTAGAGCCAGTTTTTGTTGAGGGGAAAATAGCAGCCTTTGTTGCCAATATTGCCCATCATTCCGATATTGGTGGAAAAGTTCCTGGAAGTACGTCCGCTGATGCAGAAAGTATTTTCCAAGAAGGTATCCGAATCCCTTTAGTGAAAATTTGCCGTAAAGGTGAAATTGTCGATGAATCGATTGAATTTATTTTAAATAACACCCGTACAGCAGAAGAAAGAAAAGGTGATTTATTCGCTCAGATTTCCTGTAATAAAGCGGGAACTAAGCGAATGAAAGAAGTCATTAATAAGTATGGTGTAGAAAAGTTTTCTCTATATACAGATGGATTACTAAATTATGCTGAAAATTTAATGCGTGTCGGAATAAAGAATTTACCGGATGGTGAATATTCTTTTGAAGATTATTTAGATGATGACGGAGTAGACTTAAATAAACCAGTACCAATTAAAGTGAAAATAACGATTAAAGATGATAAGGCTATTGTTGATTTTGAAGGTTCTAGTCCTCAAGTAAAAGGACCATTAAATTTAGTTTTATCAGGAACACTTACTACTGTCTTTTATTGTTTTAAAGCTATCGCCGGTCCAACCATTTTTGCTAATGAAGGAATCTATCGTGCTATCCAGGTGAAAGCACCGGAAAATTCAATTGTAAATTGTTCTACACCTGCACCGGTTGGAGTTAGAATTGATTCTGCTCAAAGGATTGCAGATGTTATTTTTGGAGCATTAGCTAAAGCAACACCTGAGCGAGTTATCGCTGCATGTAATAGTTCGGTAACATCAGCAATATTCTCGGGAGTTAATCCTGAAACAAATAATTATTTTGTTTATTTGGAAACCATTGCTGGTGGATCGGGTGCACATCAAAAAAACGATGGGTTAAGCGGAGTTCAAGTGCACATGACTAATACTTCGAACCTTCCTGTTGAGGCATTAGAACGTGAATACCCTATTATGGTAGAAACGTATAAATTTGCCGAAGATTCTGGTGGTCCCGGGTATCATCGAGGTGGCCTCGGGTTAGAAAGACAATTTAGAATGTTGGGAAACAACTTGAATTATACTGGATTAGGTGAAAGACATGTATTTTCTCCTTGGGGAATTTCAGGGGGGAAAAACGGTGCACCGGGAAGTTTTTGGTTAGAAAAAAATGGCCAAGATAAAGAAAAACTTAATTCAAAAGTTTCGGATATAAGTTTAAAAAAGGATGATTTAATTACTGTACACACTCCTGGGGCAGGCGGCTATGGAAACCCTATGGATAGACCGGTGGAAAAAGTGCTGCAGGATGTCAAAGAAGGAAAAGTTTCCGTCACTTCAGCTAAGCATGACTATGGTGTAATTATATCACGGGATTTAGAAGCGGTAGATTTGGAAGCCACAAAAAAGTATCGAGCTGATAATAAGTAAGGTGGCTCCTATTTCAAGATAGGAGTGGTGATTTGAAAATTATTGGAATTGGTGACAATGTAGTTGATTATTATAAACATCAAGGGCTTATCTACCCTGGTGGAAATGCGTTAAATGTAGCAGTAATAGGAAAAAGAAATGGAGCAGAGAAAGCTGCATTCTTGGGGATTTTCGGAAATGATGTCCCCTCTAATCATGTTATTTCTTGTTTAGAAGAAGAAAAAATTGATATATCCCGGAGCAGACATGCAATTGGAGAATGCGGTGAAGCGACCATTTCTATTGAAGATGGAGATAGGGTGTTTATAGGCTCAAATCGCAGAACGAGAATTGAATCATTATTAAGAATTAATCTCCAAGAAGACGATTTAGAGTATATCAATGAATTTGATATTGTACACACTAGTATAAACAGTAAAGTAGAAACAGAACTTGAAAAAATCTCCCATAAAGCTATTTCTTATGATTTTTCTGATAAAAGAAAATGGGATAAAGAGATTATTGAAAATATTGCACCACATATAACATATGCTTTCTTTTCAGGTAGTGATCTTGAGGAAGAAGAAATATTTTCGTTAATTAATTTTGTCCAACAATTTGATGTGCACGTTGTTGGTGTTACGCGCGGGGAAAAGACAGCGATATTTTCAATTGAAGGAGAAATTTATAAGCAAGATCCACTTCCAACAAAATTAATTGATACGATGGGAGCTGGCGATTCATTTATAGCTGGGTTTTTAACAAGTTATGGGGAAAGCTGTGATCCCAAATTGGCATTACGTAAAGCTGCTGAATCAGCATCTACTACTTGTGGTCACTACGGAGCTATTGGTTATCCGAAAGAAAAGTAATAAATTTTGCGATTTACTCCCTGAAAACAATTTTAGGGAGTTTTTATATTACAATATTAAAGGAGAAATTCGATGACTCATTTATCTTTTTCGTATCAAGGTGTATCATCTTTTATCGAACAAAAAGAAATAGAAAATTTTCGTAATCGTGTGTTTGAGGCACATGAAAAGTTACATAAAAAAACTGGCCAGGGGAATGAGTATTTAGGGTGGCTTCATTTGAAACAAGATCCTGCTGAACTAGAGCGGATTAAGGCGGCTGCAGAAAAGATTCAACAAGACTCGGATGTTTTAATTGTTATCGGAATTG
>NZ_JBPPZG010000113.1:0-13143 GCF_051918545.1 Pseudogracilibacillus amylolyticus (SeqCode)
TTTTAGATACCAATAGGGAGGCTTATTATAAATATACCAATTCGCTAGAATCAGAGGTGTGGAACAAAGTTAAGTATGATGTAAATAATTTTCTTCCAACAGAGCTGTATAAATTATTAGATGACCAAAATCGAGAATATAAGGATATAAAAGAAGCATTACTTCCGGATTACCAAAACATAGATGAAATTGACTTTGATGTTAGATTAAAAGTACATAAAAAAATAATTTGTGATATAGAAAAGGAAGTTGAAAAATATAGTGAGGAATTAAAAGAAAAATTACTTTAAAGTATTCTAATAATATCTAACTTACTTTGATGAATTAATTCGGTTTCTCGAATACTGTGGATGAAGGGGAAATTTCATGAAAAAAGGTCAAATTGGCGTTAGTCATTTAGTTTATATTATTATTATCTTTGTAATTGTACTTTCATTTTTTCTTGTTATAGCGTTTGGAGGAACAGAAAATGCAAGTAGAATGGTAGGAACTGCTTCAACTGTATCATCATTGATTTTATCGGTAATAGCAATCGTATTGTCTTTATTGGATGTAGCTGGGCAAAGAGAGTCAATGATTGATTTAAAAGAAACTGCTGATAAATTGCAAGAATCAAATGTAAGTTCTAGTTCTCTAATAGAAGAATTAACAGTAAAGATGCATGAACTACAAGGAATGAAAGAACAGATGATTGAAGCGGTGTCAGCATCGGAAGAATGGCAAAAAGGGCTTGTCGATGAGATTCAAGGTCTTAAGCAAAAAGAGATTGTTAAGCAAGAAGATTTAGAAGAACTTTATGGAAAGGCTAACGAAGCACTTTATTTTGAGCATATTAAAGCCAACCCTCAATTGTTAAGAGAGAGTATGGATATAAATTCAATATTGTGGGGAACTATTAACTATCTCAGACAGGTATACAAGCCAAATGATCAGATTAGCTCCGACAAACTTATAGAAATAATCGCAAAAAGATACAATTCACCCAAATTCACTAGTATCAGAATATTAAAACGTTTAGTGGATCTTAAATATGTAACTTACAAATTTAACTCAGAAAATGACGAACCTTATTTGAGATTAAACGATAAATTGTTTAATAAAGACAATGGACAGGCATTTAGTTAAGGATATTGGGGTTAGACCCAATATCATAAAACTAAGAAGTAAAAAATGTAAATTACTTTTTTAACACCTCTTATTGTTGGTATATCGATTGTAAGAGGTGATTACATTATTATGATTAAAAGTAATTTTTTTATTGCTGTAGAGTTAAGTCAAAAGGCTCTGTATGATTACAGTTTCATGTGTAGCTCGCGTATGAAAAGTAGTACTAAAAGAAGACCTTGCAAGAAACCTGTATCGCAAACTTGCCCTAGTAGAAATCGAAAGAGAACTCATTAAAATATCCTGTAGTTTGATGGAAGATGATGTATATACTATTGATGATGCAGTAGGCGAACTAATAGAAATTATAGATTTGATAGAAATGGAGCGGCAAGGGATTGTGGGTGATATGAGGATTTCTTAACGACGTTTTAGGAGATGTGTGATTGGGCAATTAACAAGGATGTAGTCTCAGAATTCTTTAATATATGTTGAGGAAAGACAGTGAAAATGCATGAATGAACCCTGGAAAAAGAAAAATAGTACTTATAGAATCTCTTGATTATTTTGCTTTGAGCTTATTAGGTGTTTCATGTTGAAAATGATTTAAATCTTAATTTGTTGGCCACTGATTGATATCCAGTTTGTTGTAGATCCAATACCCGCATTTAGCAACAAACTGTGTTTACACATGTATTTAAAATGGGTACAATTATTGTAATAACAGTACCAGCACCTAGGATAAAATTGAAAAGAAATGCATATTTAAAGTATCTCCTTCATAATTTTAGTTAACACTAATATAAGTTTTTACTTTATCTAATAAAAATGATAACATGGGAGGTACTTTGGTATGGAGAAGGGAGTTGTAATAATGTATGATATTAACCTTCAAAAACATCGTTCTTTAAGCTACGCCCAAATATTTTTAAATAAAAAAGAAATAAAGCATATTACTAGTTATAATTCGGTTCTACAGAGTAAGCTTGATTTAATAGGTGACTTAATCGCTGATAGTTTGCTGAAAATGTTGAGTTTTTTTGCTGACCATCTTAAGAAACGCGAATATATTGAAGACTATTTATATGAACTTGGGCTCCTCCATGATATTGCCTCAGAATATGAACAAACTTTAAAAAATGGAATTCCTTTGTTGAATACACTGTCCAATGAAATAAAGAAAAAAGAAATTAACGAGGAAACGTTTATATTACTGGAAAAAATTATCGACTATCAATTTGAAACAACGAAGGAAATAGTGACAAAAGAACTAACAATAGAGCGTATTGAAATCATTTATAATCATCTGCGAGATGTACCTAATTATCTGAAGACAGATCTTGAACTAAATACTCTTCCTTCAACTGAAAATATAACAAGTGAAAAAGTGGTAAATAATAATAATTGGTATATCATTGAACAGACTTATGATCCTAATGAAAAATATATTGCATAAGGAGTTTGTGTAGATGTCAGATAAGTATAGACAACTAATTGAATCTATTGAACTAAACAAAATTGAACTACTCTCCTTAGATTGTAGTCAAAATAAGGATTTTCCAGCTGAAAAAAGAAATAGCTTAGATATAGCTTTAAAAAATAATCTCGTAAAGTTTGAATTGGATGGAATAGAACTTCAAGTAGAAGCCGAGTTTGGGGTTATAGCTTTCAACTATGTTAAGGAAGAAAACGAAACAACTAAAATGGAAGATATTAAAAACGAAGATATATTATTTAAAATAGACTTTTCGCTTTTATTAAGTTATGTGTTAGATATGGAGAATACTGAGGATTTATTGATAGAGTTTGATGAAGAAATTGATATCTTCGTTAATAAAAATGTACCAATAAATGCTTGGCCATATGTAAGAGAGACTATTAGTTCCATGACTACTAGAATGGGTTATCCAGCCCTTGTTATCCCAACTTACAAAAATTTACCTCCGCAATAAGTTATGGCGATAAGTATAAGCAGTACAAAAGGATTATCACAGGATCAACTAGTAGTCGAAATAGTCAAAAGAGTTCAAGCGAAGCCGGCTATATTTAAATATTTATCTCGTATATTTTCTGATTATAAACAAAATGATGAGCAATTAAGAATTGAGATATTTAGCTATATTGATAGAGTATTACACTCGCCACGACTTACTTTGTTAGTAGACACCAAAACAATTGAACAATTAAAATTCTTGATGAAATCAATTTATCAATTAAACCTCGATAAATTTAGTAAGGTTCGTGGAGAGGTGTTGGAAAATATTGTATATCATTTTGGCCCAGTTACTAAGGGTCTCCATCAAGAACAGGTATATATAGAACCAATAATAAGGGATGGAAATACGATTATCGGTGATTCTGACATTAAATGTGACTTTGTCTTTTACCAGGGTGAATGTTGTCCAATTGAATTTATAGAATGTAAAGCAAATATCGCAAATATTATCCCACACAGCTTACCTTTTGATAAGGCGAAAAGAAGTCATAAAAATAAAATAAACTATCTTGATAGTGCTTTCGGCTATCTTGCAAGGCATTATTCAGAGCCAAATATTTATTTTGCTTGTTATAACTTGGATTATTCTAGAGAGTTACATAATCTCCAGAAAAATTGGGGTTATATAAACATGGATTTTGTAAATGCCGAGGAAATAATTGATGGAAAAAAATAGACTCCCCTGAATACTAGTTCAATTTAGTGATGGCTCAGTTGGAGTATCAAGATATAAAGACTTACCCAGTGCGTGTTCGAAAAATTGAGGTTTGTTCTCCTCTCTATGTTAATGTTCTAAAGCTAAAGTGGCGGAGTTATTATTCATTTTGTGGGGCATGTACCCCGTCCATAACTAATGAAACGCAAATACCTTCTAACTATTTTAGATATTGACGTTTAATCCCAAAAAGACAACACCGACAATCCTAACAGATTACCGATGTTGTCTTTTTTTTATACACCCTACTTACACAATCTCCTGCTCAATCCTATACGTAAACACATACCTACAAATCCCGGCCCGCTCCAACTGCTTCTCTAGCGTATGCTGCGAAACTTCCAATTCAACTTCAAGCCCAATCCGAAACACAACCACTGATTTTTCTTTATCCCCTTGTTTCGCATCCGGAATACGCTTCACATGATGCACATGTTTCTCAAAAATCCAGATACAATCCTGATCCTTGATCGCATGAGTAGGAAATGCATAAATACCAAAATAAATGCTCACCGGGATGGGAACTTTTCGTTTATAACCAGTCTGCTCCATCACCGATTTCCTTCTACCATCGAATTTAGCACCGTATTTTGAACATGCACGTTCCATCAGCTCAAGCCCTGTTTTTTTGACGAGGAATTGCTTATCTTGCTCGATTACAATCGTCTCGTACTCGATATGCCTTGCAGGTAAAAGTATAAAGGTCCTCGGGTTAATCAAATAGTCTTCTAAAACTTCAAACTTATTGTTCATTGTAATTAGCCTCCAATATAATCGTTTTATTTTACAAATATAATTGTAGGCTAACTTTGGAAAAACCATCCAAAATTGGATTATGACACTTTTTATCCCTGTCATTTTGCAAGTTTGTCCGATGAAGATTCAATTTTGCAGCGCCTTTCGAGAAATAAGGAAAAAGTAATTTTATCTATGATGCCTTATGATGAACGTATCACTGGAAGAAAGGAATAAAAATAACATTTCAGCTGATAGGATTCAGAAAGGAGCGAATTACAATGAAAAAAGAGAAAACAGAAGGAAAGAGAGTTTACGAGATGAGTTTTGAGGAAGTTTTCAAACAAAATGAGCGAAGGATCCATTACCACATCCACCGCTTAGGTATTCGTGATCCGCATCAAGATTTTTACTCGGAAAGGCTCGTCGCCTTATGGACAGCCCATCAGAAGTACAATCCCAACAAAGGACCCCTTGGCACCTACTTCAACTACAACATCCGCAATCGACTCGTCGACATGCTCCGTAAAGACATCCGCGAACAAGAGAAGAAAGATTCCATTGTAAAAACGGAGAAGCAGCGAATCAGCGATGCAACGATGGAACTCAAAAATAGGACGGAAAAAACGCCGGGGAGTGAGCTGGAAGAGCGTGAGTTGTGGCAAGACGTGAAGTCTGAGCTTACTGCGAAACAGTGGGATTGGGTGTATTACTATATTATTTAGGATATGCCGCTGAAGGAAATTGTGGAAAAGAAAGGGGTTTCCGTGGAAGCGGTGAAGAGTTGGGGGAAGGGAGCAAGGAAGAAGTTGCGAGCGTTGGGTGAAAGGCAGACTTCGAAATAAAGGGATGTCCCTATAAATAATCCCAGCTGAAAAAATGAAGGTTCAGCTGGGATGCTTGATGTATTTTTTACGATAACTTGAGGAAAATCAGAAAGGAATAGATAAAGATGAATTACATAAAAGAAATTAATGCATTTTATGATCACCAGGAACGAGAGCCATTATCCGGAGCAGCGGTCGCGTTGTGGCATGCGCTCATGCATATGAACAATAAAACGAGATGGAAAAATACATTTACTGCCCCAGGGTCCGTACTTCGTAATAAGGCGGGCCTGACAGAGAGCAGTTTCAAGCGGGCACGTACAGAGCTTGAGGAATTAAAGTACATCGAGGTGGAATCACGGGGCAGAGGAAGAGCACCTATTTATACAATGCACAGTTTAATCATGGAGATGGAACAGGATGATAAGGTTTCCTCGAACCTTGAAACGGATTTCCGGGGTAGAGAAGAGCAGTTTAGCAAGACGCAGATGCCGGTCACAGAAGAAGTGAAGCAAGCGGGTATGCATAGTTTCGCGGGTGATCGATTGGAGGAGAAAAATGCGGAAGGGCCAATTCAAGTAGAGCAGGCTAGCGGCGAACAATTGACCGAGTCTTCGGAACAGGCGATTGCGTACTCCTTGCCCCAGCAAGGGAACGCACGATTGACCTTTGTTCCAGACCAACTTGTGGACCAACATATGAACCAACCTCCGACCCACCATTCGGACCAAGTTCCGGCCTCTTTAATTAAACAATACATAAACAAAACAAATACAAAACAAAATAATACAAGTGCATCTGCAGCAGCTATGCGGGGTGTATTTGCAGACCAAGAAATGAACGAGTTGGCGGAGGAACCAGATGCGATTCTGTTTTATCAAGAAAACTTTGGCCTGGTCAGTCCGTTTGTCGCGGAGTCTTTACTGGACTGGACTCAAGACTTGGGGGAAGAATTAGTGATCGAAGCGATGAAGCGGGCATTGGAACGGAATATTTTATCTTGGGCTTATGTGAAGAGTATTTTGAAGGCGTGGGATAAGAAGGGGATTCGGACGTTGGGTCAGGTGGAGGCGGAGCGAGTGGCTTTTGAGAATGGGCGAAGGCAGAAGCGTGTGGGGAGTCGGGATATTGTGCCGGAGTGGTTGGAAGGAGAGATGCGGAAGCGGAAGGAGCGTGAGAGTGAGAAGCGAGATGAGGAAGCGACGCCGGAGCGGGTGGAAGAGGTGATGAGGAGGTTGGGGATTGGAGTTTAGGATAGGAAGGGCAATGTCATCAAGTTAAGCTGTAAATAATTTACAATAGTGTAGGTATTAATATTATTAGTTTGCCATAAACATTAAACTCTTTTCCGTCTAGTTCTCTATTAATAAATAATCTCAAGAGCCCAGCGAACGAGTTCATCATGGTCTAATTCTATATCATCCAGCCAGATACATGGAGGTAAGAGTTTGTCTTCCACTTCCCACGTTATTTCAGCAGGTAGATACATGTGAATGAAATATCTTGCAATGCGGGCTTCTACTTCTCCAGGGATCAAACTTGAATCGTGTTGGAGGAAGGAGTAGAAGATAGGACTTTTCTTCTTCCTCAAACACCTTATTTCGTGAACTAGGACGTTTTTGGAAATCAGTAGTATTTTACAGGAATCATACATATCTTGAAATCTCATTACTAATAATTCTTGTATTTTCTTTTATCGTTCTTCTAATTTTTAATAAATCTAGATCATTTGTTACAAAATTTGGTATAAATGCTCCAATAGAAAGAATTACTTTATTTTCTGAATTGAAAATTGGACATGCAATTGCGTAAATACTTTCTGTATGCTCTGAATCTGTTTCTGCAATTCCAGATTCTTTTATTTTTTTAAGATCATCAATAAATTGATGAGGGTCAGTAATGCTGTTTGGTGTATATTTAGGTAACTTTCCGTCTGTACTATAATGCTTAATTATATTATGTATACTAGAATCTTCCAAATGGGCCATATATACTTTACCAACTGCTCCACCAATTATTGGAAAACTTTCTCCTGTTGAGACGGTTAGTCGAATTTGCTTTGTAGATTCCTCTTTGGCAATATATGCCATATTGAATGGGTCGATTTGCTTAGCTAAGACTACGGTTTGGTCTATACTGTTACAAATTGAAGGCAAAAATGAAATAACAGTGTCAATATAATTATTCACCTCTCTCGCCCTAGCTCCAAGTGCAATTAAATAAGATCCCAATTTATATTGTTTAGTCTGTTCATCAAAGTGTACAAACTCTTTTCGTTGTAACGTTTTTAAAATACGTAAACAAGTGCTTTTATTGATAGAAAGTGCATTACTTATTTCAGATAATGTACTAGATTTTGCATATTCAGTTGTAAGAAACTCCAGCACCCTCAATGAAGAATTGACAGAGGGGATAAAGTTTGTATTCTTCTTCATCTCTAATTCCTCCCTTAAAACATTTTATATAAATACCAGTAAATAAAATTATATATGAAAATAAATGTTAATATAAATTAATATAAATAAAACAAAATTTAAATTGCTTATGGCGGAACTATTAATAGTTAGATAAAAAGTAGTTCTTTAACCAAACAAAACCTATGGTTACAAGCTAACTTCAATTACCTTTATAAGTAACTGGCATGCTATTTATATTCTCCAAAGCACAAGATAAATAGTGTTTCGGTCAGAATAAACTAATAATTCCCGTTGACAAGATAATTCATATGATTTAATATCAATTGTATCAATAAAGAAACTTAATTTCAATAGTGAAATAATATTAGGGGGTTATACTTATGAGGAGCAAACTTGCGATAGATGTCGGTGGAACATTTACAGATGTAGTTTTATTAAACGAAAAATCTGGCTCAATAAGTTACACAAAAACACCATCATCTTTAGGAGATCCTTCAGATGGGGTGCTAAACGGAATTAATAAAATATTGTCAGAAACCAATGTGAAACCAGAAGAGATTGATTACTTTGTGCATGGTACAACCTATGCGACAAATGCATTTCTTGAAAGAAATGGCTCACAAGTGGCTTTATTGACTACAGAAGGATTTAGGGATGTCGTTGAGATTGGCAGGCAAAAGCGGCAAAAGTTATATGATTTACTTCAAGACAGGGAGCCGTCGTTAGTAGAAAGAAGATTTAGATATGGAATTAAAGAGAGAATTAGCGCAAAGGGCAAAGTAATTACTGAACTCGCTGAGAGTTCTGTGATCAATGCAATTAAGCAAATTAAGAAAGCAAATATAAAATCAGTAGCTGTAGTATATTTACATTCTTATACAAATCCAGAGCATGAAAAGAAAACAGAAGAGATTATAAGAGAGCATTACCCAGAGTGTCAAGTCTCTTTATCTCATGCGATATCACCAGAATTCAGAGAGTATGAAAGAACTATTACAACGATTGTTAACGCTTACTTAAAGCCCAACACCAAAAACTATTTCCATAACTTGGATGATAAATTAACGGAAAGGAAAGTAAAAACTCCTTATATTGTAAAATCTAGTGGTGGTACAATGACGCTAAACACAGCAAGTAGTCGTGCTGTAGAAACTTTATTGTCTGGACCTGCTGGTGGGGTTACTGGATCGAGTTACCTTGCAAATAAAATTGGTATTCGAAATATTATCACGCTTGATATGGGAGGAACAAGTACAGATGTTTCCATGATTTTAAATCAAAAGCCGAAAACGACAATGGAAAGTGTTTTCAAAGGTTATCCTCTAAAAGTTCCTATGATTGATATGGAGACGGTCGGTGCTGGAGGAGGAAGTATAGGGTGGATAGATGAAGGTGGTTTACTAAAAGTTGGGCCTAAAAGTGCTGGTGCAGTCCCTGGACCTGCTTGTTATGGCAAAGGTGGAAAACAGCCTACAATAACTGATGCTAATCTTGTATTAGGTAGATTGGATCCCAAGTCTTTCCATAATGGAGAAATGGAATTGGATGTAGAAGCATCTAAAAGGTCGTTCTCTTCAATTATGAAAACTACAGGGAAGACATTAGAAGAGGCAGCTATTGGTGTCTTGGAAATTGCAAATCATCACATGGCTGAGGCAGTAAGGCTTGTTACCGTGAGAAAAGGATTTGACCCAAAGGATTTTAGCTTATTTTCATTTGGGGGAGCATCTCCGCTTCATGCGAGTGAAATTGCCAAATCTTTAAATATCCCAACTATCGTTATTCCGAAAGTATCATCTGAAATGTCAGCATTCGGTTTTTTAACAGCTGATATTAGACATGATTTTGCATTAACCAGATTGACGAAATTAGATGATTCATTTTCGGTTTCCACCATTAATAAAGCAATAGAGCAACTACAAGAACAAGGCGAAGAATTGCTCATAGAAGAGAAGGTACCAGAAGATAAACGCCTGTATTTATTTAAAGCAGATTTGAGGTATAAAGGACAAGCCTTCGAGGTTGCTGTAGACATTCATAAGTCTGATCTAGAGGATAGAGATATTGATGTTATAAAGAATAGATTTTATAAAGAATATGAACGACAGTATGGTCATTCTGAGAAAACAGGACTAGTAGAGGTTGTAAACTATCGTATGACAGCAATAGGCATGACCTCGAAAATTGAATTAGAAGAATATCCCGAGGGTAACGAAACACCTCCTGAAAGAGCTTATGAAGGAGATCGTGAAGTCTTCTTGAATAATAGCAAAAGGTTTGAAAGTATCCCTGTATATGACATCAGAAAATTTCTTGCAAATAATAAAGTTAATGGCCCTGCGGTAATAAATGGTGTAAATACCACAATCATGTTAGAAGATGGTGATCAAGCTGAATTAGATAAATTTGGTAATTTAATTATTAAAGTGGGAGGAGATGTAAATGTCAATGGCAGTTAAAGATAAGATTGATCCAATAAAGATGGAAGTTGTTGGGCATACATTGAAGTCAATTGCTGAAGAAATGAGCGTTACGTTACAGCGGACAGCATATTCAAGTATAGTTCGAGAAGCAATGGATTATTCAACTGCGATATTTAATGTCTATGGGGATTTAGTAGCTCAATCGGATAATATTCCCACACATCTAGGTTCCATGGGAAAGACTTTAAAAGGAATCTTAGAAAATCATTATTCTGTAGAAAATATAGATGAAGGTGACATGATTATAATTAATCATCCTTATATGGGAGCATCGCATACTCCGGATATATTGTTATTCGCTCCTGTATTTTCGAGGGGTGAGTTGGTAGCGTTTTCTGGTACGATGTGCCACCATGCCGATGTGGGAGGAAGTGTTGCTGGAAGTTCTCCAACTAATGCGATCGAACTTTTTCAGGAAGGGCTTCTTTTACCACCACTAAAATTATATGAACAAGGAAAAGAAAATAAAGCAATTACAGAAATTATTCGTTCAAATGTAAGGATGCCTCATTATACAATTGGGGATTTACTTTCCCAAATTTCTTCAAATAAAATTGGAGCTAGTAGGTTAAAAAGTTTATTTGAAAAGTATGGTAATAAAACCGTAATAAAAATTATGGATGAATGGATAGCTTATTCAGAAAAGCGTATCCGAGCTAAGATAGAAGAGCTGCCAGATGGTGTATATTATGCAGAAGGGCATTTAGACGATGATGGTGTGGAGATAGGTAAAAAAATTCCTTTGTCGGTAAATATTGAGGTTAAAGGAGACCAAATTACATTTGATTTCACAAATGTTGCAGAACAAGCGAAAGGACCTTTTAATGTAACGAAAGAAACCGTTTGGTCTGTAGCCTACTACATTACTCGTTGTATAACAGATCCGAACATACCTCAGAATGAAGGGGTGTTTGAACCTATTGATATAAAATTAAAAAAAGGAACCATATTAAACCCGAAATTCCCAGCACCAGTAAGTGGTAGATATCATACTATTATGAGGTTGAGTGATATTTGCTTCCAAGCTTGTACTAAGATTCTTCCTGACCAGATACCAGCTTCTAGTCATGCCCATGCAACCACGATAGCAATTGGTGGAAATCACCCAGATAGTGATGAGTATTTTGTATACTACGAATTGAATGGTGGAGGAATGGGTGCAAGACCAATGAAAGATGGGATAAGCGGGATTGATGTGTATGTAGGTAATTGTATGAATGTTCCTGTTGAAGCGGCAGAGCTAGAATATCCTTTGGAGTTTCAACGTTATGAATTATTTCAGGATTCAGGTGGAGCAGGGAAATACCGAGGAGGTCTTGGAGTTGAAAGAGAGATTAAAACTCTCACTGATGAACTTACGGTAACTATTCGTAATGATGGAGAAACAAGTAATCCCAGAGGTTTTCAAGGTGGAAAAGATGGAAAGCCAGTAGAGAAGTATATAATCAAAGATACAGGGGAAGTCGAACGTGTAATTGGAAAAGTAACTGCCAAGAAATTGAGTAAGGGAGACACAATCTCTATAAAGACGGCAGGCTCTGGAGGATTTGGAAACCCGTTGGAAAGAGATAGAGAGGCTGTCATCAAAGATTGGAAAGATGGTTATATATCAAGCGAAACACTTAAAAACGTATATCTTATAGATTCGGAAACTATTAACTAATATAAATGGATTGGGTAACATTTATTGATTTAGAGAAGATAATTTTAATGATATAGCTCCCATGCTAATTCATTTTCAAAGTTAAACTTGGTTTTTGGTTCAAAAGGGATTAGAGGTTGAAGGAGATAAGACGGAAAAAATCAAAATATGTAAATGATAGTATTGTCTCTATGTAAAAAGTGTAAAAAGGTTCATTTATCATAAGGTGTGTTCTTTCTTGAATCTCCTTCGGCTATCACAACAAGAATGCTTGGTTATGTGATAATTAAGGAAAAGGATATTTAAAAAGGTGACACTAATCGATCATTATTTCATAGAGTTCGCAAAACGAGGGATAATGTAATTTAACCCAAAATTCAATTAGTCTGAACACCTATTAAAATAGCAGATTTTTGTGGGGATATAAAGTAGAAATAATAGTTATTAGGATAAACTAGGTGAATCCTAGAAGTATAAATACAGTTCTTATATAAATATTTTATCGAATTAAGTTAACGGAGGAAACCAGTATGAGATTATTGAATAAGGTTGCAGTTATAACCGGCGCTACAGGTGGAATAGGCTCTAAAATAACTGAGAAATTTCTGGAGGAGGGTTCTAAGATATTACTTATTGATTTAGATGAAAAAAAATTAAGTGAATTAAAGGAAAAGTGTTCAGACAAGAAAAGACAAATTGAAACTCTAGCTATTGATGTATCGGAAGAAAATGAATGGAAGAAAGTAGCTAACAAACTAGATGCTACATTTGGTGAAATAAATATATTAGTAAATAATGCTGGTATTAGTGGTGTAGAAGGAGTATTAGAAACGACTCCAACAAGGTGGGAAGCTATATTAAATACTAATTTAAAAAGTGTATATCTAAGTATGCACCAGTTACTGCCAAAGCTTATTGAAAGCGGAGGTGGTTCGATAATTAATATCTCTTCTATCTTTGCTTTAATTGGATCTGTGGATCTACGTCAATATTTAGGACACATTTAAGTTAATTTTTCTTAGTGTGCTTTGAAGCTTATTTGAATATATATGTGAAGGCTTGACATGGAGCCTCTGTGCGTGTGGTGATTTGCGAAAGACGAAAGGTTAGTAAAACACATTTCGCCAGGCAAAAGCCTACCACACGCACCTCTCCAAGTAAAGCCGTGCACTTATGTCAATTTGTGCAATTATGCAGCTTGATTATGCGCTAACTCTTCCTTCT
>NZ_JBPPZG010000114.1:0-13133 GCF_051918545.1 Pseudogracilibacillus amylolyticus (SeqCode)
GCATTTTATTCAAATAAAGCTGAAAGAGACCGAGTCAAACAACAAGCAAGAGATTTAGAAAAGTTTGTTCAAAATGAATTAGCTAAAAATAAACGTAAATTAAAAATTCATGAAAAAACGATTGAAAAAGCTAAAGATGCAGATTTATATCAAAGACAAGGAGAATTATTGACAGCACATATGCATCTCGTTAAAAAAGGTGACAATAGTGTTAAAGTAGTTGATTATTATGATCCGGAACAACGTGAAATAACAATTAACTTATTGCAAGATAAGACACCGAGTGAAAATGCTCAACTCCTTTTTAAACGTTATCGCAAATTGTCTACGGCAAAAAAGAATGCCGCCATCGAAATTAGAAAAACGAAAGCTGAAATTACTTATTTAGAAAATATTTTACAGCAAATAGAACATGCCAGAGACGAAGATGTGGAAGATATTCGTGAAGAATTAATAGAAGAAGGATATATGAAAAAACAAACCAAACGAAAAAGAAGGCGTAAAAAACCTACACCTGATAAATTTACTTCTTCGGATGGCACGACCATTTATGTCGGCAGAAACAATAAACAAAATGAGTATGTCACCCAGACGCTCGCAAATAAAAATGATATTTGGCTTCACACACTAGACATTCCTGGTTCGCATGTAGTCATTAAATCATCGGATCCTTCTGAACAAACTTTACATGAAGCGGCCGGGCTTGCCGCCTATTTTAGTAAAGCCCAACAATCTGCTTCCGTTCCAGTCGACTACACTGAAATACGTTACGTAAAAAAACCTAGTGGAGCTAAACCAGGATTTGTAACTTACAGTGAACAAAAAACACTTTTTGTAACGCCGGATGAAGAACTGATTAAAAGACTAAGAAATTAAAAAGAGTCTGATTCTAGATACTGGATGGAAAAATGACTCCTGATATTAGTCGTAAGCTAAAAAGGGCTACAACCAATTAGTGGATGTATCCCTTTTTTAGTCAAATTGTTCACTTAACAATAGATCAATAAAACTATTTACTTGTGGTAGTTTTCTAATTCCTCCTTGGTAACATAACCAAGTATCCCTTGTAATTGCTTCACCTTGTACTTCTAGCGGGAGATGAGGGAATTTATCCATTAGAACATGTGATATACTTTTAGGAAGGATTGCCATTCCTAGCCCTTGTTTCATAAATTGTTTACATGTTTCTATTTGATCAACACTAATTTTTTGAATCGGGTTAATTTTATCTTGATGAAAAAAGAGCCAGTGATTCATTAAGTCTTGAAAATAATCATCACTCTTAAATGAAATTAGCGGGCGTTGTTTCATTTCATCTTTGTTAAAAGGTTCTGTATCAAAAATATAAAGAGGATCCTTAAATAAAAGAATGGACGTACTATCTTTTATTTTTTCTCCACGAACAATTGTTACGTGATATTTTGTATGGTCTCTTATTAAGTTTTCACTTAGACCTGTAACTAGATCGATCGAAACTAACGGATACATATTGGTAAACTTTGATAGAATGGAAGGTAAATAACGTTGACTAATTACTGATGAACAAGCAATTGATAAAGTACCACGAACTTCGATACTAGATGCTGCCAACTTGTTTTTAATTTCTTTCTCTCGTTCAATCACTTCCTTAGCGTGTTTTAAAATCATTTCACCACTTGGTGTTAATTTGAGTCGCTTTGAAGTTCGAATAAATATTTGTTCTCCGAAATATTCTTCAATAAATTTTAATCGTTGTGATACAGCCGGCTGTGAAATTAGTACTGCTTTTGCTGTTCCCCTTACGGTTCCAATTTTTTCTAGTTGAATTAACAATTCGTAATCATCAATTTTCATCTTAAAACCCTTTACTATATAAGTATTTTTAATCACTTTCTATTATATAATAAAATTACTTCAATTTCATCAAAAATCATATTTAATCAAGTTTTTTGACAAATGTTCATCTTTCTATTCTTGTAAGTGAGGAAACTGTGCAGTAATGAAAATTTGTAAACCGTTGATTTTAGCCTCCGGGCAGTACACGCATCCTAAGGCACGGCACATCCTCAACTTGAGCAACTCCATCCTCAACTTGAGCAACTCCAACCCCGACTTGAGCAACTCCATCCTAAACTTGAGCAACTACACCCCCAACTTGAGCAACTACACCCCCAACTTGAGCAACTCCATCCTCGAATTGAGCAACTCCATCCTCAACTTGAGCAACTCCATCCTCAACTTGAGCAACTCCATCCTCAACTTGAGCAACTCCATCCTCGAATTGAGCAACTCCATCCTCGAATTGAGCAACTCCATCCTCAACTTGAGCAACTACAACCCCAACTTGAGCAACTCCATCCTCGACTTGAGCAACTACAACCTCAACTTGAGCAACTCCAACCTCAACTTGAGCAACTCCAACCTCAACTTGAGCAACTCCATCCTCAACTTGAGCAACTACAACCCCAACTTGAGCAACTCCATCCTCGACTTGAGCAACTACAACCTCGACTTGAGCAACTCCATCCCAGACTTGAGCAACTCCATCCCAGACTTGAGCAACTCCACCCACAACTTGAGCAACTCCACCCCAACTTGAGCAACTACACCCTCAACTTGAGCAACTCCATCCCCAACTTGAGCAACTCCATCCCCAACTTGAGCAACTCCATCCTCGACTTGAGCAACTCCACCCCCAACCTGAGCAACTCCACCCCAACTTGAGCAACTTCCAGCTCAACTTGGGGCACAAAAAAAGAGCCTGTATAAGACTCTTTTTCACTCATTTATAATTGCTCCCGCCAGGCTAATAACTTTTCCTTATCGGCTTCTGTAATTTCTTTGTCTGCAACGAGCACTTCTAGCAGATTATCAAAACTTGTGATCGTGCTTGCAACTAATTTCTCTTCTTCAAAGCGTTTGTCGGAAATCGGTAATCCATAAGTGAAGATTGCAAATACCGCTAAAACGTCAAAGCCTTGATTACGTAACACGTTTGCTGTCTCTATTGAAGATCCACCTGTTGATATTAAATCTTCAATAACAACTATTTTTTGACCTTTTTCAACATTTCCTTCAATTTGATTTCCTTTTCCGTGCCCTTTAGGTTTAGAACGAACATAAATCATTGGAATATTTAATTCATTTGCAAGCCATGCAGCATGTGGAATTCCAGCTGTTGCACATCCTGCAATCACATCCGGTTGTATATTTAATTCTGCTAACTTTTGCAAAAATGCTTTAGTTATTTTTTTTCTTATTTCAGGATAGGACATTGTTAAACGGTTATCACAGTATATTGGTGATTTTATTCCTGATGTCCAAGTGAAATAACCTTCTGTTTTAATTTGAACCGCCTTAATACGAAGTAAATCTCTAGCAATTTCATTTTGAAGTTCCATTTTTCCATTCCTCCACTGCTTGGGTGTATGCTTGTAATGGGTCTTGTGCTTTTGTAATACTTCGGCCAATAACAATTGCATCTGTACCAAGTTTTCGGGCTAGCCCCGGTGTTGCGCTTCGTTTTTGATCATCATCATTACTTGAAACAAGCCGAATACCTGGTGTCATCGTTAGAAAAGATGATGAACAAACTTGTTTAATTTTTTCCACTTCATGCACCGAACAAACTACTCCATCACTTCCGCTCATTTTGGAGAGTTTTGCTAAATGAACGACATTGTTTTCTACAGTCCCTGGTAATCGTAAATCTTGATGGATCGTTTCATCATCCATTGATGTTAAAATGGTTACAGCAAGTAGCTTTGTTTCATGTCTACTCGTAGAACTAGACTGTAAGCCTTCTTTCGCCTTTTGAATCATATCAGTTCCACCGAGTGCATGCAAGTTTACATATTCGACCTCAAGAGCAGCCAAATTTCTCATTGTTCTCATAACGGTTGTTGGAATATCATGTAATTTTAAATCTAGAAAAATCGGATGATTCCGTTCTTTCAAAGCCTCAATTACGAATGTTCCTTCCCGGTAAAATAATTCCATTCCGACTTTTACTGGAACTTCATGTAAATTATTTTTATCTAAAAAGTTCTTGGATTCTTCCCATGTTGGAAAATCAAGCGCTAAATATATATTATCCATGGTGTGCTCCTCCCGTTGCTTCTCGTACAGATTGAAATTGGTATTTTTCTAATACTGTAGGCAAATCATCAATAATTTCCGGGCAAACTAAAGGGTTTTGAAAATTAGCAGTTCCAACTGCCACAGCATCGGCTCCTGCCAATAGAAATTCTAGTACATCTTCTGCGCTTTGAATTCCGCCCATTCCAATGATTGGAATATTTACATGTTGTTTCACTTCATAAATCATTCGAATCGCTATTGGTTTAATCGCAGGTCCGGATAATCCTCCTGTTTTATTAGCGATAACCGGCTTTCTACTTGGTAGGTGAATTTGCATACCGGTTAAAGTATTAATCATTGACAATCCATCTGCTCCTGCATCTTCAATCGCTGTTGCCATTTCCACAATATTAGAAACATTAGGAGATAATTTCACATATACAGGAACATTACTTATCGCTTTTACTTTATCAGTAACCGTTTTTGCCATCTCTGGATCCATACCAAATTGTATGCCACCCTCTTTTACATTGGGGCAAGAAATATTTAATTCGATAGCAGATATAGCGTCTGTCTGATTCAGTGTTGCCACAACTTTTTCATATTCTTCGATTGTACTTCCCGCGACATTCGCAATAATTGGAATGGAGAAGGGAGTTAGAAAAGGTATTTCATTTTCAATGATTTTATCGACACCGGGATTTTGTAATCCTATTGCATTTAACATTCCTGCAGCCGTTTCGGCAACACGAGGTGTTTCGTTTCCGAATCTTTCTTCCCCAGTAGCGGCCTTCATAATAATAGCACCTAATTTACTTAAATCATAAAACTGATTATACTCACGTCCAAAACCAAAGCATCCTGAAGCAGGCATGATTGGATTTTTCAATTCAAGTCCAGGTAAAGAAACAGATAAATCTATCATAATATCACCTCATCGGCTGCAAAGACAGGACCATCCTGACATATTTTTTTATAACCTTTTTGATCATTTGTAGGAACAACACAGGCAAAACAGGCACCAACTCCACAACCCATCCGTTCTTCAAAGGATAAATAACCTTCGATATGTGGCAATTTGTTTTTTACAGCTTTTAACATGGGAAGCGGTCCGCAAGAATAATATCTATCAAATGGCGCTACATGTCCAATTACGTCTGTTACAAACCCCTTCTCGCCATAAGATCCATCATCCGTTACGATGATAGTTTCTCCAAGTTCCTGAAACTTTTTCTCATAAAACATATATGCTTGAGACTGAAACCCTAAGATAAACTGCAAGGTAATTCCACGTTTTTTTAACTCTGTCGCTAAGAAATAGATAGGCGGGACACCGATCCCACCCCCAATTAATAGAGCCGATGCGCCTTCGTGTAAATTTTCAACAGGAAACCCCTTGCCGGCTGGCCCTAATACATCAAGTTCAGTACCTATTTCATAAATGGCTAAAGTTTCCGTACCTGATCCAACAGTTTTAAATAAAATCGTAGTAGTATGAGCCTGTTTATCAACAGCTGCAATAGAGATAGGTCGACGTAATGTATGTCCTGGTACAGCTATGTGTAAAAATTGTCCTGGAACAGCATGAGTGCTAATATATTCATTTTCCAATATCATTTCGTATGACTCTTTTGCAATTTTGTCTACTGAAACAATTTTCATCCATTCTTTTTTTATCATGCTTCGAGTGCTCCTTTTTCAGTAATCAATCTTGCACGAAAAGTCGCGGAATCAATAACATGTAAAATTGCCTCCGCCGTATCTAAGTTAGTTAAACTAATAATTCCATGCTCTACTGCCTCTCTACGAATTCGAAATCCATCAGAACGTGGCTGCTTACCGGAAGTTAATGTATTCACTACGAATTGTACCTCTCCATTTTGAATAATCGATAAAACATTCTTTTTATCTGTACCAATCTTGCCTACTGCTATAACTGGTAAGTTTTTGTCCGAAAGATACTTGGCAGTTCCTTCTGTTGCATACAACTGGAATCCAAGTTCATAAAATCGTTTAGCAATTTTATAAGCTTCTGCTTTATCTTTATCAGCAACTGTTATTAAAACGGATCCCTCAAAAGGAATGGTAATACCAGATGCTGTTAAGCCCTTGTAGAGTGCTTTTTCAAGCGTTGTGTCATAACCAATTGCTTCTCCCGTTGATTTCATTTCAGGTCCTAAAGTAGTATCGACACTCCGTAATTTTTCAAATGAAAATACAGGAAGTTTTACATATACATCTTCTGGTTCTGGATAAATTTCAGTTTTAAAACCTTTGCTTTGTAATGATTCTCCCAATATACATTTTGTTGCAAGATTTGCCATTGTAATCCCAGTTACTTTACTTAAAAAAGGAATCGTTCGACTGGCACGAGGGTTAACTTCAATTACGTACACATCATCTTCATGAATAATAAATTGAATATTAACTAAGCCTACTACTTCAAGTTCTTTTGCAATTTTATCAGTTGCTTCTAAACATTTTTGTTTCACTGATTCACTTAATCGTTGTGGTGGATAAACAGCGATTGAATCTCCCGAATGGACACCAGCACGTTCTATATGTTCCATTATTCCCGGTATAAAGGTTGTTTTCCCGTCACTGATTGCATCAATATCCACTTCGATTCCGGTGATATATTGGTCAATCAACAATGGTTTGTTAGATTTTAGTGCGGGTATTTTTTGCAAATAAGTAGAGAGTTCTTCCTCATCATGAACAATTTCCATTTGGCTACCGCCAATCACATACGATGGCCTCACAAGTACTGGATAACCGATCGCTTCCGCTGTTTCATGGACGATTTTCTTATCAGTTATTGCTTTCCCTTTAGGTCTAGTTAAGTTAAGATCCTCCAATAGTTGTTCGAACTTATTTCTATCTTCTGCACGATCGATTGCCTCAAGACTTGTTCCTAAAATAGCAACTCCTCGTTTTCTTAACCCTTCAGCAAGATTGATTGCTGTCTGACCGCCAAATTGTACGATAACCCCAATTGGATCTTCTAATCTAACAATATGCATGACCTCTTCTAATGTAAGTGGTTCAAAGTATAATTTATCAGATACAGAAAAATCAGTTGAAACTGTTTCAGGGTTATTATTAATGATGATTGCTTCATAGCCCATTTCTTTAATCGCTTGAACAGAATGGACTGTCGCATAATCAAATTCAATCCCTTGTCCAATCCGGATTGGTCCAGATCCTAATACGATCACTTTTTTCTGATCTGTTCGAATCGACTCATTCTCTTGTTCATACGTACTATAAAAATAGGGGGCGGTAGATTCTACACTTCCTGCACATGTGTCCACTTTCTTATACACTGGAAAAATATTATTCTCATATCGATACTCATATATTTTTTCCTCGGTCGTTTCCCATAATCGAGCAATTTGAATATCGGAAAACCCAAATTGCTTCATTTTTCCTAAAATATCTTTATGAAAAGGATTTGCGACAGCTTCTTTTTCTAACTCGATAATATGGTTCATTTTTCTTAAGAAAAGCGGGTCAATCTTTGTAATATGATAGATTTCGTCTATCGTCATTCCTCGTCTTAATGCATGGGCGATTACAAAAATACGTTCATCATCTGCATGTTCTAAACGGTTTTTTATTTCTTCTTCGGAGATTGATTCAAGGTTTTGTAAAAATAGATCTCCATTGCCAATTTCTAAAGAACGAATTCCTTTTAACAGAGATTCTTCGATATTTCTGCCAATGGCCATTATTTCTCCAGTAGCTTTCATTTGTGTTCCTAATTTCCGGTCTCCAGAGACAAATTTATCAAACGGAAAACGCGGAATCTTCGTCACGACATAATCAAGTGCAGGTTCAAAACAAGCAAATGTCGTCCCAGTAACTGGATTAATAATTTCATCTAACGTTAAACCAACAGCAATTTTTGCAGCGATTTTTGCGATCGGATAACCGGTTGCTTTTGAGGCTAAAGCAGATGATCTACTCACCCGCGGATTCACTTCGATAATGTAATATTGAAAGCTATGTGGATCAAGCGCCAATTGTACGTTACAGCCACCTTCAATTTCTAAAGCGCGAATTAATTTTAAGGAAACTGCCCTTAATAATTGATTCTCGCGGTCGGTTAACGTTACAGAAGGAGCAAAAACGATGGAGTCTCCGGTATGGATTCCGACTGGATCCATGTTTTCCATATTACAAACTACAATTGCCTGGTCTTTTTTATCACGAATTACCTCATACTCAATTTCTTTGTACCCGGCAATACTTTTTTCAATGAGACATTGCGATACAGGAGAAAGTTTCAAGCCATTTTGAACAATATGTTCCAGTTGCTCCCTGTTATCACACATTCCCCCACCTGTTCCTCCAAGGGTGAATGCAGGTCTGACAATGATAGGGTAACCGATTTTCTCAGCAAAATTTACTGCTGCTTCCACCGAAGTAACAATTTCACTAGGAGGAACTGGTTCATTTAATTGTTCCATTAATGTCCGAAATTTTTCTCTATCTTCTGCCTTTTGAATCGCTTCTAACGATGTTCCTAATAGCTGCACTTGGCATTCATCTAAAATACCTGATTCATTTAGGGCTACTGCCAAGTTTAATCCTGTTTGTCCGCCTAATGTAGGGAGGATGGCGCAAGGTCGTTCTTTTCGAATAATTTTACTCAAAAACTCAACCGTTAAAGGCTCCATATATACTTTATCAGCGATCGTATGATCCGTCATAATTGTTGCTGGGTTCGAGTTCGCTAAAATAACGGTATACCCTTCTTCTTTCAGTGACTGACATGCTTGTGTACCTGAATAGTCAAACTCTGCCGCCTGTCCAATTACAATTGGTCCTGAACCAATGACTAAAATTTTCTCTATTTCTGTATTTCTAGGCATGAAGCAGCCCTCCATTATTCATCTGATTGTTAGCTAGTTCTTTTAGAAACGTATCAAAGATAAAATTTGTTTCGTTTGAACCAGGTGCTCCTTCTGGTTGAAATTGTACGGATATTACCGGATATTCTTTATGTGCTAATCCTTGAATTGTACTATCATTTATGGATCGATACGTAGTCATTAAATTGGTATCTTTTAATGTGGATTCATCTACTGTATAACGACAACTTTGTGTAGTAATCCACGTTTGATTACGCTCTAGATCTTTTACTGGAAAATTGTTTCCAAAATTCCCTACTGGAAGCCTTTTTGTATTTGCCCCACAAGCAAGAGCTATTATTTGATGTCCTAAACCAATCCCAAGAATAGGAGTTTTTAAGACTAATGATTTAACCGTATTAATTGTAGTAGTAACTGCTTTAGGATTTCCAGGACCATTTGAAATAATAATCCCATCCGGTTTAAACTGCAAAATCTCTTCTTTTGAATAATCATATGGCACTACAGTAACATGGCAGTCACGTTCTGTTAATTCATGAAGAATTTGATGTTTCATTCCCATATCGATGACAACAATTCTTTTTCCTCTTCCAGGAACGATATATGGTCTAGTTGTCGATACGTTTTGAACAACATCCTTCTCCTTTTCGTTTGTTAATTGGAACATGATTTCTTCACGATCTACATTTAAATCCGAAATCATTCCTTTAACAGTACCTTTTTCACGTAAAATTCTTGTTAACATTCTTGTATCGATCCCTGCAATTCCGGGAATATTATGTTTTAACAAAAATTGATCAATTGTTTCCTCACTACGAAAATTAGATGGCTCTGAACTAATCTCTTTTACAATAACTCCACTAACTTTTGCACTTAATGACTCAAAATCATCACGATTTATCCCATATGAACCAATCGATGGATACGTAAACAGTGTAATTAAGTCATAATAACTTGGATCTGAAATGATTTCTTGGTACCCTGTCATGCTCGTATTAAAGATTATTTCTCCGCTAACTTTTGCACTTCCACCAAATGCTTTCCCGATAAATGTTGTCCCATCTGCTAAAATAAGTTGTCGTTTAGTCATGTAACCCTTCCTTATATACAATTTTTCCAGACGCTATTGTCAGCACAGGATTTCCATACACTTGCCAGCCTTGAAAAGGGGTATTTTTTCCTTTTGAATAAAACTTGTTTTTATCAATTGTATATTCATTTTCTAGATCAACCAATGTGATATCTGCGATTGCATTTTCTTCCAATAAACCGTACGGTAATTTAAACACTTCTGCTGGTTTTCTCGTAAATGCATTCACTAATTGTTCTAATGTCATTTTATTCGGTTTCACTAGATGTGTATAAAGAAGCGGGAATGCCGTTTCTAAACCAACGATTCCAAAAGGTGCTTCAAGCATCCCTAATGCTTTTTCTTCTTCAGCATGTGGCGCATGGTCTGTTGCGACAAAGTCAATCGTTCCATCTAATAATCCTTCCAGTAATGCATCACGGTCTGCTTTACTGCGAAGAGGAGGGTTCATTTTAAAGTCCGCATCATGATCCTGAACATCATCTTCAGTTAATAATAAATGATGTGGTGTTACTTCCGCTGTTACGTTAATGCCAGCTTTTTTCGCATCTCGAATCACACGGACAGACTCTTTCGTACTAACATGACAGACGTGATAATGGCAATTCGCCTCTTCAGCAAGCAAAACATCGCGAGCAATTTGAACAGATTCACAAGCACTTACTATACCAGGTAAATTTAACCGTTCACTTACATTTCCTTTATGAACTACCCCTCCATAAAGGATGGAATTATCTTCACAATGAGCGACGATCGCCATATCACTTGCAGCTGCTTCCTTCATTGCTTCAAGCATCTGCCCAGCAGTTTGAATCCCGACACCATCATCTGTAAATGCAAATACTCCTAATTTACTTAACTCATTTATATTCGTTCTTTCTTCTCCTAGTAGCCCTTTTGTTATTGCTGCATAAGGAAGAACTCTTATACGTGCGTCTTTTTTAATTCGGTTTAGAAGTTTTTCCACTTCTTCACTAGAATCTGGAACAGGATTCGTATTTGGCATTGAGCAAACCGTTGTATACCCGCCACGTGCTGCAGCCATTGTTCCAGTAGCAATCGTTTCTTTATGTTCCCCTCCCGGTTCACGTAAATGAATATGAACATCGATGAATCCAGGTAACACCAATTTCCCTTCACAGTCGATTACTTTTTCTGCTTCTGTACTAATTGAAGCTGCTATCTTTTGTATACGATCCCCTTCAATTAACAGTTCGCACTTTTCTAATGTATTGTCTTTGCTCACGCGAGTTGCATTTTTCAATATTATTTTCATCGATAATCCCCCAATTTAATAATTGTTTTGTTAAAACTGCCATTCTAACATACACACCATTTTCCATTTGTTTAAAAATTTTGGATCGATCGCATTCGACAAGAGATGAATCTATTTCAATTCCACGATTAACTGGTCCAGGATGCAAAATAATTGCATGTTTTTTCATGCGTTTTTCTCTTTCAATTGTCAGGCCAAAATTTTCATGGTAATCCAATGTTGCCCCGACAAACTCATTATGTCTTTCGTGTTGAATACGTAGTAACATAAGTACGTCACAATTTTCGACTGCTTCATCAAATGGTAAAACCGGGTAGCCGAGTGATTCATCTATAAATTCCGGAGCACCTGAAAAATATACTTGAGCTCCTAATTTGCTTAACATTTCTGCATTTGAACGTGCAACTCTACTATGCTTAATATCGCCTGCTATCACAATCTTCAATCCACTAAATTGACCAAATTCTTGATAAATCGTATCTGCATCTAAAAGACTTTGCGTTGGGTGATCTTTTTTACCAGCACCTGCGTTAATGATTGGAATCGAAAGCTTAGCGGCTAATTCTTTCCCCCAGTCATCTGCTTCATGTCGAACGACAAGTACATTTGCTCCGATCGCTTCAAACGTTTTTGCCGTATCATAAAGACTTTCTCCTTTTTTCATACTTGATGTTTCTGCATGAAATTCTAGAGGTTCAATCCCTAACTTTTTCTCCGCAACAATAAAGCTTATTTTCGTTCTCGTGCTAGGTTCAAAAAATAAATTTGCTGCAAATAACTGTGTTGATATTTTGTACTCATCTTCACGGAATCGATTTGCCATATCTAGAAGGCCAACGATTTCCTTAGCTGATAAATCTTGAACAGAAATAAAATCTTTCATATTGCGCACCCCATCTCAATTTCTATTATCCCATTTTCCCGCCAATTGATACGATCCGTGTATATTTTCATAAAAAAACTCTTTGCAAAAGGTCGCAAAGAGTTATACAAGTACTATACTCGTATGGTTTGTTGAATTCTCAGCTACCTTTTAAATCTCACGGGATTTATTTAAAGGGCCAATCTTTATTCAATTAATTTCATAAATACTTACTTCATCCAATTCATCTTGCTCGGTTACATTGACAACAATTAATTCTTCTTTTGATGTTGGAATATTTTTACCAACGTAATCTGCTCGAATCGGTAATTCTCGATGCCCTCTATCTGTCAACACTGCTAATTGAATTTGATCAGGGCGCCCGATGTCCATGACAGCATCCATTGCCGCTCGAACTGTTCTTCCTGTAAATAATACATCATCTACTAAAATTACTGTCTTATTCGTAATATCAAGTTCAATTTTCGTCCCTAATATTTCGGGGTCTGTCGATTTTTTTTGTAAGTCATCTCGATATAACGTGATATCGAGTTCTCCTATTGGGACAGTGATATCTTCAATTTGCTCAATTTTTGCTTGAAGTCGTTTGGCTAGTGGAACGCCTCTAGTTTTAATACCTACTAAAACAATAGTGTCTCCACCTTTGTTTCGTTCTAAAATCTCGTGAGCTATTCGCGTTAAAGCTCTGTTTATTGCTGAATCGTCGAGAATCGTTGTTTTCTTCTTCACTCTCCCACCTCCTATAAATATTTATGCATCAGTTCTATTCATAAAATTCATTACTTTTAATCTTCACAGTTGAAGGATACCGTGCGGTAGTGAAAATTTAAAGACTAGTAACAGCTTCGTTGATTTCCGCCTACGGGCAGTACGCTTTCCGCGGGCACGGCTTCAGCCTCCTCGCGGAAGAACACCGCTGCGGGGTCTTCAGACACGTGCTTTTCCCGC
>NZ_JBPPZG010000115.1:0-13063 GCF_051918545.1 Pseudogracilibacillus amylolyticus (SeqCode)
CTTCAATACACTAGTTTTTTAGGAATTGGTAGGAATAGACAAAACATATAAAGTAATAAACAAGCGGTTCTATAGACCGATTTATTTTACTTTGGCATTTATGTCACGCTTAGTGAAAGCGCACTCAAGGGAAAGTGATATTTACAGAAAGGAGTGTTAAAAAAGTTTTTTTAAAAAGTATTAAAAGTTGAGGAGGAGCTAAAATTAGAAAAAAAATGAAAAAAGTAATTATATTTATGTCTATTCTTGTAATGACATTTTTTTATCAAGCAGGATGGAACAGTGTGAGTGCCGCAGAAGTAACCAAATCATTTGATTATACTTGTACTGCCAATACTTCCATTGCGGGGGAAATTGATATTGACATGAAAGTTACACCAAAAATATCTATCCCCGAATCTGTAGAACCAAATAAAGAATTTCAATTAAAAGATATTGTGACAGATATTGCAATTGATCTAACAGGAAATTTAGATGCACTTAGAGCTCTAATCAATCCATTTAATGGATATGTTAATGAATTTAATCTGGAAGCGAATGAACAAACCGTAAATGTTGTTGGCAGTAGTGGGGCGAAAATTCCAGAAACACCACACAAAGCAGGAGATAATAACGTTCCATTTAAAGTATCGGGTGTTAACTCTAGCTTTACGGCGGGAGAAAAAGATTTAAATATTAATGTTGGAAAGATTAAAGCGGTTATTATTGCAAAACTGGGAGCTACGGATGTAAATTTAGATGTCAGTTGTACTCCGGATAATGAAACACTTCTTGCGACAGTTACTGTAGAAGAAGCTATGGAGCCAGGTGATGGCGACGATGATCAAGGCGGTGACGACGGCCAAGGTGGCGGCGATGACCAAGGTGGCGACGATAACCAAGGTGGTGACGATGGTCAAGGTGGTGACGACGGCCAAGGTGGTGACGATGGCCAAGGCGGTGACGACGGTCAAGGCGGTGACGATGGTCAAGGTGGCGACGATGGTCAAGGTGACGACGATAACCAAGACGGTGACAATGGCCTAGGTGGGAAGGAAGACCAAGGCAAAAAAGGCGATAAAAATGGTAAGGGTATTGTTTCAAAAGGAACAGATAAAGGAACTACAAGTGGTGGCTCTATCTTACCGAAAACAGCAACTAACAATCCACTCCTCATTACTTTAGGTGGTATTTTGTTAATTGCTGGTGGGGCATTAGTATTTATTCGTAAACGGTTTATAAGTCAGTAAGTAATTTTTATACAAAAAAGCAGTGAACTTCTTATAACAGTTTTTCACTGTTTTTTTGTCTAGGAAACTAATCCAGTCTAATATTGGATCTTTATCAGTAAACTCAACCGTTAGCTTTAATGTTCATGCAGACTGATAAACATTCAACAGTTTTCATATGAAGGTAGTGGTTTATCCCTACTACTCAAATTATTAACCTACAATTTTAGGAATTGGTAAAAGAAAATGCCAAGTTTATGATTAAGTGTAACTAAAAAAGATTTATACAACTTTTTTGAAAACGCTTCCTCACATAGAGGAAATAATGAGAGAAAGCTATCTAAAGGCAGTGATTCAATCTATTAGATAGCATGATTGCTTTAGTTTCCATTTAATCTGAAAATAAAGGGGAGGTTTCATGAGTACATCACAATATATCTTATCAGAGTTTAAAAGGTTATTTGCCAAAAAAACAGTTTTACTTTCTGTCCTTATTTGTATTTTTGTTCCGTTAGTTTATGCAATGATAATGTTATCACCTAAATGGGGACCGTATGATAACTTGGATAACTTACCAATCGCTGTCGTTAATAATGATGAAGGTGCTGTAAAAGATGGGGAAAAAATAAATGTTGGGGACGAATTAATAGAAAATTTAAAAACGAATGAAGAATTAGGATGGGAATTTGTAACAAAAGAGGAAGCGCAAAGAGGTATGGATAGGATGAAATATTATATGATGATTGAAGTACCTTCCAATTTTTCTGAAAATGCGCTAACGGTTCTTGATGACAATCCTCAAAGACCTGAATTAAAATTTATACAAAATGAAGGACTCCATTTTATGGCGGCGCAAGTAACGGATAAAGCGGCAGAGTCTTTGAAGAACCAATTATCAACCCAAGTAACTGAAACGTATGTAGATAATGTATTTTCACAGCTTGGAGATGTTGCAGATGGTTTTGCGGAGGCTCATGAAGGATCCGAGCAGATTAGTGACGGTGCTGGCCAATTAAAAGATGGTTCAGATGAAATCCTTACTTCTTTAATCGATAAATCCTCTGACATTAGCCGATTAGCCGATGGGGCAAAGGAACTTAATGCAGGAACAGGAGAATTGCAAAATTCGTTAGTGGTTAAGCAACCAGATATATCTAGACTTGCCAATGGAGCATTAGAACTCAATGCAGGAACGGGGACGTTATTAAGCAATTTACAAAACAAATCAAGTGATATTGCAAAATTGGCTGATGGAGCACAACAAGTTAATGATGGAACTGGATTATTACTAAGTACCTTAAATGAAAAGTCTTCCGATATTAAAAAATTATCAGACGGTGCTGTTGAACTAAAATCAGGAGCAAAAGAACTTCAATCAGGTTCGAAACAATTGCTCGAGGGAGCTAAAACAGCTAAGGATGGAAGCGCCCAATTAAAAGCAGGGTTAGACGAACAACTCGTACCAGGCAGTGCTGAACTAGCTGCCGGTGTGCTTCAGGCACAACAAGGTGTTAATGAAACAATCGAATCAATGGGAACATTGTATGAGAGTCTTGAATTTCTTTCTACTTTAGATAAAGAACACCCGATGTATGATGGAATACTTGATACGGTATTGACACAATTAGAGCAGAGTTTACAAGACGCACCACAAAAACAAAACGATTTTCAAAGACTGGTTGATGGTGCAAATCAATTACACGATGGTCTTAAAAAAGGCAGTGAATTTAATAATGGACTTAGTGCATTAAATAGCGGATTAGCAGAGCTTGTTGAGGGGCAAGAACAATTAAGTGCTGGAGCAAATCAATTAGCAGATGGTGCTTCGCAAATAGCCGACGGAAATAAAACGGTAAAATCCGGTTGGGACGAATTAGAAAAAAATGTAGCTGTTTTACATGATGGAACTACTCAAATTGCTGATGGGAACAAAACAGTTAAAAATGGATGGCAAGAATTAACAACAGGTGCAACTCAACTTCATGACGGATCAACCCAAATCGCTGATGGAAATCAAACTGTTGAAAGTGGTTGGAGGGAATTAACAGCAGGTGCAACACAACTCCATGATGGCTCCACGCAAATTGCTGATGGAAACCAAACAGTTGAAGAAGGTTGGGGATCTCTTACAGATGGTGTTACACAAGTTGATGATGGATTAGGGGAATTATTAGATGGCAGCGGTCAATTAGTTGAAGGTTTATTGGGAGGGGTAGAACGTACAAGTAGTTTAAATCCGACTGAGGCAAATAAAGTTATGTTCGCGTCTCCAGTCGTTTTAGATGGTGAAGTTATTAATAGCTTTCCATTTTATCGTAACGCAAACGCACCGTATATTTTAACATTAGCTCTTTTTGTTGGAGTAATGGCATTGTCGTTTGTAGTACCATACAGAAAACCAGCAAGTTTACCAAGTACGGGAATGTCGTGGTTTATCGGTAAAGTTACAAAGCTTTCCGTACTAGTGACCGTACAAGCGATTCTCATCTCTTTGTTCTCACTATTTGTTTTAAAGATAGAGGTACAAAGTAGTATTTTATTTATCTTCTTCTCCATTTGGGTAAGTTTAACTTTCTTAATGATTGTCTTATTTTTAATTGCATTAGCAGGAAATATAGGGCGTTTTGTCGCATTAGTCTTTGTTGTATTACAGTTATCTACAACAGGATCCGACTTACCGATTCATATGTTACCAGAAGGATTACGTAAATTAAGTACATTTTTGCCATTTACTTATTCTTTAGATGGATACAATAATATTATTACATTAGGTAGTATTTCTAAAGTTTGGGCAAATATAAGCGTCTTATTTATTTATTTTGCAGTATTTGCAGCCCTATCACTAATCGTATTTTTAATTAGACATCGTAATGAAAAAGAACATTATGATTTTTCTGAGGAGATAGAGGAGAGTATAGGATAATTGTCTGATGGCAAGTTAAAACTTGCCATTCTTTTTCTACATATGATAAAGTATATGTTAGATATTTGTTCGTTTTAAGAGAGGATGTACTTAAGATGGCAACGACTATTAATGTAATATTAATTATTGATGCAATTATAATGATCACTTTTATTGTTTTACAATCAGGTACAAGTGCCGGTTTATCTGGTGCCATATCTGGTGGCGCTGAACAATTATTTGGAAAACAAAAAGCACGCGGGTTAGATTTAATTCTTCACCGTGGGACAGTTATTACAGCGACATTATTCTTTATTTTAGCTTTTGTTAGTGCCTATATCATATAATAATGAAAGACGATCCCTTATTACATCTGTGATAAGGGTTTTTCAATGTTTAAGAAGGATAAGGACAAGCGGAAGGGAGTTTAGAGTTTGAAAATAAAAAAGCCTGAACCATTTACATTTCAAGCTGGTCCTCGTGCCGTACTCCTGTTGCACGGATTTACCGGACATTCTGCAGATGTACGCATGTTAGGACGATTTCTTGAGCAAAAAGGATATACAACTCATGCACCAATTTACCGAGGACATGGGGTAGAACCAGAAAAGTTAATTGAAACAAACCCTAAAGAGTGGTGGGAAGATGTACAAAATGCCTATGAATATTTGCAACAGTTGGGTTATGAGGAAATTGCAATAGCAGGGCTTTCGATGGGCGGTGTGCTCGGATTAAAATTAGCGATTCATAAAAAAGTAAAAGCTGTTATTCCAATGTGTACACCGATGTATTTTGATAATAATACACAACTGACGAAAGGATTTAAATTTTTTGCCGAACAATATAAACAATTTGAGAAAAAAGATGAGCAAGTTATTAAAGAAGAAATCGCTACCTTAATGAATAATTCAACAGAAATGTTTGAGCAAATTGGTTCCTTTATAAAAGAAGTTAGCGAAGAAATTGATATGCTTTACGCACCAACGATGATCGTGCAAGCTCAAAAAGATGAAATGATTAATCCAAAGAGTGCAAATTATATTTATGACCAAATTGCCACTGATGAAAAGTCACTAAAATGGTATGAAGACTCAGGGCATGTAATTACAATGGATAAAGAGAAAGATCAGCTGCATGAAGATATCTATACGTTTCTAGAATCATTAAAATGGGAAGACTAAATGAATGAACTTCCTAACAATAAAAAAAGTAATAGTATATAGAAAGAAGGTGAAAAGATGAATGAAAATTTACAAGAGAAAATATTAGATTATTTTAAAGAAAGTGGAACAAGACCTTTATCTGTTAATGAATTAGAAGAAATATTCGGTTTATCACAAGTTGATGAATTTAAACTTTTGGTAAAAACATTGAATGAACTTGAGCATACCGGTCAACTTATACGAACACGGAAAAATCGTTTTGGACTGCCAGAAAAAATGAATTTAGTCCGAGGAAAGATTGAAATGAATAAAAAAGGATTTGCCTTTTTAATTCCAGAGGACGAAAATGAAAAAGATATCTATATTCATTCATCTGACTTATTATCAGCAATGAATAATGATACGGTAATTGTTCGTATCGAAAAAAAAGGTGTAAGGGAAAATCGTCCAGAAGGGGTTGTTATTCGCATTTTAGAGCGAGCGAATAATCAAATTGTTGGGACGTATGAAGATAGTCATGAATTTGGGTTTGTTATTCCAGATGATAAACGAATTCCCAATGATATATTTATCCCTAAAAACAAGACAAAAGGTGCAATAACAGGACATAAAGTAATTGTAGATATTGCTCAGTATCCTGAAGGTCGAAAAAGTGCTGAAGGAGAAGTCGTGCAAATTCTAGGCCACAAAAATGATCCAGGAATTGATATTCTCTCGATCATTTATAAGCATGGGATTAAGATAGACTTTCCAGATAATGTGTTAGATCAAGCAGAAAAGACTCCGGATTCAATAAGCGAAGCAGAACTTAAGGGACGTCGGGATTTACGGGAAGAAGTGATTGTCACTATTGACGGGGCAGATGCGAAAGATTTAGACGATGCCGTACGAGTGGAACAATTAGAAAACGGCAATTATTTGCTTGGTGTTTATATTGCAGATGTGACTCATTATGTAACGGAAAATTCCCCGATTGATAAAGAAGCTCTAGAACGTGGTACAAGCGTCTACTTAGTAGACCGAGTTATTCCAATGATTCCACACAGACTATCCAATGGAATTTGTTCTTTAAATCGCGATAAAGATCGTTTAACAATTGGCTGTGAAATGGAAGTGAACCGTGCTGGTCAAGTTGTCGGCCATGAAATATTCCAGGCAGTTATTCGGACGACAGAACGGATGACGTATAAAGATGTAAACAAAATATTAGTAGATAAAGATGAAGAAACAAGGAAGAAATTTGAACCGCTCGTTCCAAATTTTGAACGAATGGAAGAATTAGCATCTATTTTACGTCATAAACGTATGAAACGCGGTGCGATTGATTTTGATTTTAAAGAAGCGCAAATTTTAGTTGATGAGGAAGGAAAAGCAACTGATGTAGTAATTCGTGAGCGATCGACGGGAGAGCGTTTGATTGAAGAGTTTATGTTATGTGCAAATGAAACAGTAGCTGAACATTTTCACTGGATGGACGTTCCGTTTATTCACCGGATTCACGAATCACCGGACGAGGCAAAACTTGAACACTTTTTCGAATTTCTTGCGGGACTTGGTTATGTTATAAAAGGAACACCAAATGATATTCATCCATTGGAATTGCAAAAAGTGCTCGAACGCGTCAAAGGTGAAAAAGAAGAAATGGTGATTTCCAAACTAATGTTACGTTCGATGAAACAAGCGAAATATGATCCAGTTAGTATTGGACATTTCGGTTTATCAACCGACTTTTACACCCATTTCACATCACCAATTCGTCGTTATCCAGATTTAATTGTTCACCGATTAATTCGAACGTATCTAATCAATGGTAATATGTCGGATAAAACATTAAAAAAATGGAAGAAGCTTTTACCAGATATCGCCAAACATACTTCCGAAATGGAACGTGCCGCAGTCGATACGGAACGTGAAGTGGACGATTTGAAAAAAGCAGAATTCATGTTGGATAAAATTGGGGAAGAATTTACAGGGATAATTAGTTCTGTCACTAGTTTCGGCCTATTTGTAGAGCTAGAAAACACGGTAGAAGGCCTCGTCCATGTGAGCTATATGACGGATGATTATTATCACTATTCCGATCGTCACCATGCGCTTATTGGTGAGATGACAGGAAAGGTTTTCCGAATCGGTGATGAAGTAAATATTAAAGTAATGGATGTAAATATGGATGAACATGCAGTGGATTTTGTGTTAGTGTAAAGAAGACGGATATAGACAGGGGGAATAAAAATGTCTAAACAATACGAAAAACCAATTGCGCAAAATCGAAAAGCCTCGCATGATTATTTTATTGAGGATACGTACGAAGCGGGTATTGTGTTAAAAGGAACAGAGATTAAGTCGATACGTGCTGGCAGGGTCAGTTTAAAGGATTCCCATGTTCGGATTATTAACGGTGAGGCTCAATTAATTAATATGCATATTGCCCCATATGAACAAGGAAACCGATTTAATCATGAACCGACTCGTTCGAGAAAATTGCTTTTACATCGTCATGAGATTGATAAATTATTTGGTTTGACGCAACAAAAAGGATACGCAATCGTCCCATTAAAATTATATATAAAAAATGGATTTGCAAAAATTTTAATCGGTCTTGGAAAAGGGAAAAAGCAATACGATAAACGTGAAGATCAGAAACAGAAACAAATGAAACGTGATATTGACCGTGCTGTAAAAGAAATAAGTCGTTAAGTCTTACACAATTTGGTATTTTGCATTTTGGTGTGAATATGTTATAATAAATAATGCACTCGAGAAAAGAGTGTAAAGCTCAAAGTACCGAAGAGCCCTTTTAACTTGGGGACGTTTCGGATTCGACAGGGGTAGGTTGAGCTTAAGTCGCACGTCGAGGTTACGGCTCGTAAAACGTTAAACGCCTATAATTGGCAAAGAAGAAAATTACTCTTTAGCAGCTGCATAAGCTTGTTAAAGGACTCTAACCGTTATCTCCCGTGTAACGGGTCTGAGTCTCAACTTTAGCGGGATAAACGTTCATCCTCCGTCTGTGGATAGAGCGTTGAAACCAATCAGACTAGCTATTCTAAAAAGCCTGTTGGTAGGCTGAAGTCTAGCGAAATATAATATACCAACTACGCGTGTAGAAGCTTAAGTGGCAATACCCTTGGACGTGGGTTCGATTAGTAACTTAGTCGCCTTTTGCAGTAATGCAAAAGTGAAAAATTCGGCTTTATCGGTGAAACCTAAGTTGTTATTATGTGAATTTCAAATAAGAGGATGGAAAGGATTGAGGTTGGCTAAGGTCGCGATGATGACACTAGCAAGTCCTGTCCGGCGCAGTTGTCGGCAACAGAGCGTATGGATTTAATACGTAAGTAGCGGAAAAGCAAGCCAACGAAGAAATGCGATGTGTCATTTTTTCCAGACTTATTTGAAAAACAACAATAAGGCAATACCGAGTGGTATGTGGAGCAATCCAACAGCCATGTATCGACTTATAGGCTGCCTAATCAAGGTAGTACTAGGATACAAAATGCTATTCTACAATAGAATAAATTTATATTTTGTATAAGACGCCGAAGGACCTAAACATTTTAGGTTCAAGATATAGTCAGTGCCATTACGAAAGTATGGAAGAGCATGTCCCACCGTCTCCACCAATTATAAATGTTGGTGGTTTTTTTATTGGCTAAATGCTTTAAAAGATAAAGAGTCAGTAATAATATCAAATACTTTCAATAACATGATAAAATAGATATAAATTCCTTTGGAGGCGATTCAAATGAAATGGGAAGATGTACGCCAGGCGTTTCCAGAAAAGTGGGTTTTAATAGAAGCAGTACAAGCTTATACAAATGAGAAAAGTGAACGTATTTTAGAAGAAGTGACTCCTTTAAAATTTTTTTCTAATTCTCCTGATGCAATGAAATCCTATCAAGAACTACATCGTAAAGATCCTAAACGTGAATTATATGTTCTACACACGAATCGTAAAGAGCCAAATATTATCGAAAAGAGATGGGGAGGTGTAAGACGATAGTGAAAAAGTTGAAGATAGAAGATGGTCTATTACTGACAGACATACAATTAACCTTTAGAGGCAATTTACTATCTCTTCATTGTGTTTTAGTAGACACTGGCTCGGGCGGTACAATTGTTTCAACAGATTTAGCTGAATCCATTGGGATCATAGCAGAAGAAGATGACATGATATACCGTATTACTGGTGTCGGTGGTTCAGAATTTGTCTTTACTAAAAAGGTTGATTCAATCAAAATAGCTGATGAGGAGTTAAGGGGTTTTATATTAGAAGTAGGAGCAATGAATTATGGCTTTGATTTAGATGGCATTATAGGATTGGATTTTTTACAAAAAATAAAAGCCATTATCAACTTAGATAAATTGACAATCGACTTTAAATGAGATGATAGTTAATGATTGATCACTCTTTAAATTTTTATATGTACTCATTTTAATTTTTTCTTTTTTATTTATTGATGGAAATTCCCGATATATTAGAGTGCTTTATGACAGTGTACCAATCACGATAAAATCTCTTGCCTCCGTAAGTTTTTAATCAATCGTAGTCAAAACCGTATTCAGGTTTTCAAGTAACAGCTTAAAACCCTTATAAACACTGATGTTACAGCAACCTTAGTAAAGTAGGTTCAACTCCCACCGTCTCCACCAATAACTAAATGTTGGTGGTTTTTTATGCATAAAACTTCAACAAAAGTTTTTCTCACAAACTTATACTTAGGGTCTGCTGAATCTGCAAAAAACTCATTACCAACAAGGGATTTCGACATATTATGTCGAATATAGATGCAAGGACTTTTTAAAATGTATTAGAAAACCCTTGCACTTGGAGGTAATAAATGTGTATAAAATGACTGAAAATTAATTCCAAGGTAATATGGTAAAATTTTGTTAAACTGATGATGGGAATCTTTAAATCCTGTTGTGTTTTGCAAGTAAAAAGTTTAGAACTTTGCAACGAAAAGTTTAGAACCTTGCCAGCCCATATTTATATTAACGATTTGATAAAGCGTATTTCACTCGATAACTATCTCCTGTGAAGCTTAAGATATGTGCGTGATGGATAACACGATCTACCAATGCAGCGGTTAGACGTGCATCCACAAACACTTTATGCCATTGACTAAACTCCAAGTTTGATGTAATGATTAGACTTTTCTGTTCATACCAGTCGGATATTAATTGAAATAATAATTCAGCACCAGTTTTGCTGAAAGGTACATACCCCATTTCATCTAATATAATTAAATCTACTTTACTGAATCGATTACGTATGAGTTGGAATCGTCCTTCGGACCATGACTTTTCCAGTAGCTCTATTAAATCCGCGACTCTGTAGAAACGGACTTCATATCCGTTTCTACAAGCTCTCCTTCCTAAGGCTATACTTAGATGCGATTTCCCCGTTCCTGGTGCACCCGTTAATATCAAGTTCTGCTTTTGCTGGATAAAAGTAAGAGTTTCTAGGCTTTCTCTGTCTAGGTTTGGTGGAAAATGAATGTGCTCTCCCCATTGATAATCACCTAGTTCCTTTTCATTCATAAATTTTGCTTTTTTGATTAAACGTTCACCTTTTGCGATTTCTCTTAGTTCAATTTCCTTTTGTAATAATTCCTTCAAATATTGTTCGGGACTTTCAAACGGTATCTTTTCGTATAAGTCGGCAACGTATGCTAAGCGAAGTAACTTACATTTCTCTTTAATTACATTAGACACATTATACCCCCTCCTTAATAGTTGACTTATCATGATTAGGTTGGAGGGAATCATAAATATTCCAGTTAACATCATAGGGATGGTTCGTAGAACCTTTATCAAATTGCTTTTCTTCAGGTAATAATTCATAAAATCGATCGTCTATTTCTTGCATATCATGGTTGACAATAACGTTTAATAACCATTCTACACGTTCTTTTCTTAGTTGCATGGAGTCGATATTTAAGTAATGGGCTATTCTCCCAGGTAGGTAAGAAAAATACCTAGAATACACAATCGAACGTGGTTTTCGTCTCCAATTTTGTAGGATAGGATGCCAGGGAATTTCTCTGGTTTGATTCATATATGGTCTAGGATCTTTACAAAGTATTTCTCCGTTAGGAGATAAAACTTTATAATGATCCCAATACTGTATCAAATGTAGCTTACTGTAATGGTAACTCTGGGGTACATGAACCAGTGTTCCATCAATCCGTATTTCCCCATACTTATTGGCAGTTACCGTCGATTGTTTAAATACAGGATAATCTTCTTCAGGCAAGGCTAACCCATATTTACTTTCCTCTTTAAATAAATTAGCGATTGTGACGTGCTTTTTATAGTGATTACGTTGGTGATCCTTTTGACATTTCTCTAACAATAATTTACGTAAATGCGCTAAATCCTGAATAACTGGAGATGGGGTGAAAAAATTGTAACGTATATATCCTACTTTATTCTCCACATGACCTTTTTCATTTCCCTTTCTTGGGTTACAGGCTAGTGGTTCGAAACCATAATAACTAGCAAATCGTTGAAAAGCATCCGTGAAAATAGTTTCTTTTCCGCGACTCCTTGCTTTGACGACTGCCGCTGATAAATTATCTAAACGGATTTTCCTCGGAACAAAGCCAGCCTGTTTAAAGAGTACTTTAAGTCCTTCAAGAAAACACTCCTGATTTTCCGCAGGTAAGGGAACGACAAACCCGCCATTACTATATGGGAAACTCATAACTAAACAATGAATATCTTTTAGTTTTCCATCTTCGACGGCCTCTGTCATACCAAAATCTACTTGAGCTTCTGCAGGAGGATGTGTCAGTCTCTCATACTCCTCTTTTATTTCTTCAGCTTCGTCTAACATTTTATCTTTCCATTCTTTGATAAAATTACAAACAGTTCGATAAGAACCAGGAAAACCCAATTCCTGTAATTGTTCAAATATAGTTGTGTTTTTCCTTCTTAATTTCTTTTTGAGTGCAAAATCTTCTATGAGCCAATCAATAACAATTTCTCCCCATTTTCCTTCATACATCATGCCTCTTTTTACAGGCACTTTTTCCTCTGGTAATTCATCGTTGTCAGCGTATTTCTTCACTGTTGACCAACAAAAACCAGTTCTTTTTGAGATTTCATTAATAGATAATGATTTTTCATTTCTTAATTTTTTGATATGATTAATTTCAGGCATTGCTAGCATCCTTTCATTTCCTCCTACCATGATTGATTCGTCACCAATAACGGTAGGGTATTTTGAGAGAGCTGGCAAGCCTTTTCTTTTTGTGCAACCTTCTAACATTTTGATTGCAATACTCTTAACTTTTATTTTGCACTAAACAGTATTACATATGCATCATATTTTTCATTTATTTCATCTGCCCTATTTGGGTTAGAATTATAATAATCAGGTACAATATTAGTCTCTTCTTTCATTAAGTTACGATAAATACTATAGGCATATATTAAATTACCTACATTTCCTCCAATAGAATTATGCTTGATCATATAGGATGCATCGAATGTATCTAACGGAGAAATTCCTGATCTAATTAAAATATTTTTCATATTGTCATCCCCTTAGTAATTATGTAATAAAAGAATAGACGTACTTTTAAAAGATATGATCAATTCAATAAATATAATTTTATTATAAACTAAATATTTTAAATTACTATTCATCAATGGATTTGAGTCTAAAGTAGTGTGACATATTAATTATCCAAATTACGATAGTAAAATTACTTAACATTAATTCCAAGGTAATATGGTAAAATTTTGTTAAACTGATGATGGGAATCTTTAAATCCTGTATA
>NZ_JBPPZG010000116.1:0-12849 GCF_051918545.1 Pseudogracilibacillus amylolyticus (SeqCode)
CATAAAACGAGTGTCATCATAATAAATTTTATGATGAAAGCAGTAATTCTCCTCATGAACATCATCCTTTATAATGTTTTCATTATTAGAGGATGTTCAAAAAGTCCGGTAAAAATGACACTGCGAATTTCTTCGTTGGCTTGCTTCTCCGCTGCTCATGTATCTAAATGCATACATTCCGCTGCTCGAAACTACGCCGCCTCGAACTTCTTGGTCCTTTTTATCCTCCTTTTTGAACACGCATTATTATTAGAGTTTCCAAATCTAATTTCTTCATACTTTTTAAAAGGAGATGTTTTGGAGGTGTATCCATGGCCAAATAAACGAATTATTCTTCTTCTTTCATCATAAAATAAGAAGCTGTATAAGGTCGATCAGCAAAATAAGCCGGTAGTCTCGCCATATTGACAAAGTCCATTTCTTTAAAAAGAGCTGATTTTTGCCAAGTAAGATAATGTTGTTCAGTTTTCCATTGGGTAAAAATAATATAATGATTTCGTTTGTTTTGCTTTAATAATCTTGCGGCAACTAGACCTGCTGCATTATTAACTGATGGAAACCTTTTTTTGACTTGATCTTCAAATACAGCAGCTCCATCTTCCATGACAGGTATATTTTCCATTACAACAAAACCTTCTTTATTGACATCGCCGTATTTGGCTTGTACTTCAAAAGATCTTCCAGAGACAAATACACCTTTTTTTCGATTGTTCTCATAATAAGCAAGCGTTGTTCCAGCTTTTTTCATAAAGTAAAAGTTAATTTTTGGATGAGAATCGGCAATTTTTTTCAGAACCTGGGTAGTACCGGTTGTCATAAAAGCCCACATAAAACCCCCTCCTTGATTCTATATTACCCTATTTGTAAGTATGATAGTCAAATGATTCTACGCTAATTTTCGTCGTGAATATTACCTCACATGCGATAAATGTCGTATAATAGAAAAAGATAATAACTTGTGACTATTTTTACAAAGTCACTTGAGGTGATTAAATGGATTCAAACGAACGAGAGACAAAACCGAAAAGAAGATCGGATCGACATAAAAATAAAGGCAAAGATAAATCGCGAATACGTCGTCGTAACGTCCAAGAGCATAAACAGTTTCACATTGTAAAAGAAAAGGCGAAAGATTTATTAGTAAGAACAAAAAACAAATTATTTAGTAGAGAGAAAGCTGTGAATGAAACAGCGGACGAAACAAAAACAGGACAAAAACGACGCAAGGCAACAGATGAGAATAAAGGTTTCCGCCTTTCAGTCAAGCATTTTATACTATCCCTTGGTGTGGTAATTGTTTTAGCATTAATTGCTTATACGACCATTTTATATGGGGGGAAATTAATCGCCGATGAAGATAAACTGGCAATTTCTCCACCTACGACGATAGAAACAGAAGATGGCGAAATTATTTGGTATTTATATGATGAATATAGGCTTCCGGTTGACCTGGAGGAAATTCCTGATCATGTAAAAGATGCATTTGTTGCGATAGAAGATAAACGGTTTTATAGTCACTCTGGAGTTGATTTTAGATCAATTATGCGGGCGATTTATCGTGATGTAATTGCGAGAAGTAAGGTTGAAGGAGCAAGTACGATCACGCAACAATTAGCAAAAAATCTGTATTTAACGAATGATAAATCATGGCTTCGAAAAACAAAAGAAGTAATGATCGCATTATATTTAGAGAGAGAATTTACGAAAGATGAAATTTTGGAAATGTATTTGAATGCAGTTTATTTTGGACAAGGACAATATGGAATTGAAGCTGCCGCCAATAAATATTTTTATAAATCTGTAAGTGATTTGACTCTTGAAGAAGGTGCTCTTTTGGCAGGAATGGTAAAAGCACCAAATGGATATTCACCAATAGACCACGAAGAAAAGGCGTTAAATAGACGAAATCTTGTCTTAGAAACGATGAGTAATGAAGGTTATATATCAGAAGAAGAAGCGAAGGAATCGGCAAAAAAAGAATTACAATTAAATATTGCGCAACGAAAAATAAATCCCGCTTATCATACAATTGTTGATATGGTTATCAAAGAAGCAGAAGAACTTTATGGAATCACATTGGAAGAACTGAAAATGAATCGTTACCGGATTGTTACCTCGATGAATGAGGATGCTCAGCAAATTGCATTCGACCAATTTCAACAAGATGGCTATTTCCCGGGAAATGACAAGGAAACTGTCGAAGGTGCGTTTGTAATGATGGATCAGGAGGATGGAAGTATTGTTGCTGCGCTAGGCGGTAGAGATTATGTAATGCGTAATCTTAATCGTGTTTATGGAGAAAAAAGGCAGCCAGGTTCAACGATGAAGCCTCTAGCAGTATATGCTCCAGCATTAGAAACTGAAAAATTCAACCCTTACTCTACACTTCCGGATGAGTTAAAGGAATGGGACGGGAAAAAAATCCGAAATTACAACGACAATTACGAAGGATCGGTTTCACTTTATGACGCACTAAAATACTCAAAAAACACATCTTCCGTATGGCTATTAAATGAGATCGGCATCGATTACTCGAAATCTTATTTAGAGAAAATGAATATGGAAATTGTGGATAAGGATCTTGGTATAGCATTAGGTGGGTTAACAGAAGGATTAACTCCCCTGCAAATGGTACAAGGATATCGTACATTTGTGCATAGTGGAGAAATGATTGAGGCACATACAATTTCTGAAATTTACAACCAAAAAGGGGAAGTAATCGCGTCAGCAAAACCAAAAACAACGGAAGTTTTTTCACCGCAAGTTGCATGGAATATGACTGAAATGTTAATGAGTGTAGTGGAAAGTGGGACAGGAACAGCTGGTTCTTACCCGTATGAGTTAGCTGGAAAAACTGGAACAACAGATCATCCGACGGTAGAAGGCGAATCAAAGGATGCTTGGTTTGTAGGCTTTACACCTGAATATGTAACAGCTCTTTGGATGGGGTACGATAAATCGGATGAAAATCATTATTTGACAGGTGGAAGTGCATATCCAACTGAATTAACGAAAAAAATCTTATCTGAATTTGCCCAAAGACAATCAGTTGTTACTGCATTTACAAAACCTGATAATGTGGTAGCTTTGGAAGAACCGGTCGACTTACCGCAAATTAACGATTTGTCTAGCTCTTATATATTTGGTGGCTTAAAATTACTAAAAGGAAAATTGGAATGGACAAACAGTGGTGATGAGCGAATTGTTTATCGTATTTATGAAGAGAAGAAAGATGGAAATGAATTAATTGGCGAAGTAAGTGGTGGGAATGAATTTATTGTTGAAGACTTTTCTATATTTAGAACGAATACCTACTTTGTTGTGCCATATGATCCAGTTGCACAAGTCGAAGGGGAACGATCTAATACGGTAAAATTAACGTTTTAATCGTATCATTTCAAACAATTTTGTCGAAATTGTCACGGGAATTTTAGACAAGTTTTTGACAAACATAGCCTGTCGCTATACAGTTTGGGTGAAAACATTTATAGTGTTAATGGGAAGTCTGTTTGTTATTAGTACATTGGATGGAAAAAGAAAAGGGATGATAACAGATGTCAAAGAAGTTCAATGATACAATTTTGCGTGCATATAATGGTGAGAAGACAAGTCATACACCTGCATGGTTTATGCGTCAAGCTGGAAGATCACAAAAAGAATACCGGGAAATAAAGAAAAAATATTCCTTATTTGAAATTACGCATCAACCGGAGCTTTGTGCTTATGTGACAAGACTTCCAGTTGAACAATATGGTATAGATGCCGCTATTTTATATAAAGATATTATGACTCCACTTCCTGCAATGGGAATTGATGTTGAAATAAAATCTGGAATTGGGCCAGTTATTGATAACCCAATAAGAACGTTACAGGACGTGGAAGCTCTAGGTGAGTTAAATCCAGAGCAAGATATTGATTACGTATTAAAAACAATTAAATTATTAACAGAAGAACAACTAACTGTACCGTTAATAGGATTTAGTGGAGCACCTTTTACGCTGGCAAGTTATATGATCGAAGGTGGACCATCAAAAAATTATGCAAAAACGAAAGCACTTATGTATAGTGAGCCGAAAATTTGGTTTACATTAATGAATAAGTTAGCAGAAATGATCATCGTTTATGTACGGGCACAAATCAATGCAGGGGTTCGGGCAGTACAAATTTTCGATTCCTGGGTCGGTGCTTTAAATGTAGATGATTATCGCACGTTTATTAAACCAACGATGGATCATATTTTCACAGAACTTAGAAAAGAAAATGTACCGTTAATTCTTTTTGGTATCGGGGCAAAACATTTACTTATGGAGTGGAATGATCTCCCTGTCGATGTGATCGGATTAGATTGGAGAACGTCAATTTTAGAAGCACGTCAAATTGGAGTAACAAAAGTATTGCAAGGAAATCTTGATCCAGCTATATTACTTGCTGATTGGGATACAATTGAATCACGTACAAAAGCAATTTTAGATGAAGGTATGAAGGATGGTCGTCATGTATTTAACCTAGGACATGGCGTTACACCTGATATTACCCAAGAAACATTGAAAAAATTAGCGCATCTTGTTCGCACATATTCTGCGCGATAATTTTGATAAGAGGTGAACATTTTGGGAAAAGAAAAAGTAGCATTACTAGTTATGGCTTATGGAACTCCTTATAAAGAGGAAGATATTGAAAGATATTACACACATATTAGACACGGAAGAAAACCATCGGAAGAGGCTTTACAGGACTTAACTGAACGTTACCAAGCAATCGGTGGTATTTCTCCACTTGCAAAAATTACCGAAGACCAAGCAAAAGGAATTGAGGAAACATTAAATTCCATGCAAGACGAGTATGAATTTGACATGTATATCGGTTTGAAGCATATTGAACCATTTATTGAAGATGCAGTTGAGCAAATTGCCAAAGATGGGCACAAGAAAATTGCTTCTATTGTTCTAGCCCCACACTATTCTACATTCAGTGTTAAATCGTATAATGGCAGAGCGAAAGAAGAGGCCGAAAAACAAGGTTTAGAAATTTATTCGGTTGTTGATTGGTACGACAAGCCTGGATTTATCGAATACTGGACTCGGGAAATTGAGAAAACATTTGCGACTATGCCAACAGAAGAACAAGAAAATTCGGTACTTATCGTCTCAGCACATAGCTTGCCTGAGAAAATTTTAGAAGGTGGAGATCCTTACCCGGATCAACTTGCCAAAACAGCAAAATTAATTGCCGAAAAGGTAAGTGTGCCCAATTATGCGATAGGCTGGCAAAGTGAAGGAAATACTCCTGAACCTTGGCTCGGGCCAGATGTACAAGATTTAACACGAGATTTATTTAACGAAAAAGGGTATAAAGCATTTATTTATGCACCAGTAGGATTTGTTTCCGATCATTTAGAAGTTCTTTATGATAATGACTATGAATGTAAAGTAGTATGTGATGAAGTTGGTGCAAGTTACTACAGACCGGAAATGCCAAATACAGACCCATTATTTATCAAGACACTTGCTGAAGTGGTATTGGAGCAATTAAAGTAATCCTAAAAAAAGCTTTTTTCGTAAAATTTGTTACTTTTTAATCTTCGTGGTTGAAGGATACTGTTGAGTAGTGCTCAGGTTGTTTTCCGCTACGAACCGTTGCTTTCCGCGGGCACGGCTTCAGCCTCTTCCGGAAGCAAAAACCGCTTCCTACAGAGTCTTCAGACACGTGCTGTTCCCGCAGGAGTCAACGGTTCTACGCTCCAAACAACCACTATAATTAGTGATAATCCACGCTCTTAGGCGCAATCCCAGCGAAGGAAACACACGGAGACTCCTGTGGGAGGATTTTATATCACAACTTTGTTTAGATATTTACAGAGAAAATTAACCTAATTTACTGCACAGTTTATGGATTTTGCATTATAGACAACAATTTTTTCGGTGGGACGAACGGAAGTGTAGTCTCAAACTTTTAAGAAAACATCCTTAGAAAATGAGTGGTGTAAAATGAAACAAATTTTAATAGTCGGAGGCGGAATTACGGGCTTAGCCTCCGCTTTTTATATCCAAGAAGAAATAAAAGCAAAAAATTTACCATATAAAATAAAGTTAGTGGAAGCAGAAGACCGAGTAGGCGGAAAAATAGAAACAGTACATCGTGATGGGTTTACAATTGAACGGGGACCAGATTCATTTTTATCACGTAAAAAACCCGCTGTTGACTTAGTTGAGAAACTAGGACTAACAGATGAGCTCGTCCGAAATTCTACTGGCCAAGCACATATTTTAGTTGGGAAAAAACTACATAAAATTCCTCCTGGTTCTTTTATGGGAATCCCGACAGAAGTTCAACCGTTTTTATTTTCGGGACTTTTTTCTGTCAAAGGAAAATTACGAGCGAGTTTAGATTTTGTTAAGCCAAAAGGAAAAGCAGGCGACGATCAATCGTTAGGTCTATTTTTTCGCCGCCGTTTCGGGGATGAATTAGTAGAAAACTTAATTGAACCATTGTTATCCGGTATTTACTCCGGTGATGTGGATGAAATGAGTTTAATGGCCACTTTCCCAAACTTTTACCAATTGGAACAGAAACATGGTAGTCTCATTAAAGGTTTAAATAAAACGATGCCAAAACAACCGAAAACGAAAGAGAAGAAGCCAGGAATTTTTTATGCTTTAAAGGGTGGCTTTGAATCTTTAGTTAAGGAATTAGAACGACAATTAGAAGATGTGATCTCGCTAAATACTGCCGTTGATCACGTCGAGAAAAAGGAAAACGGGTATCATGTACTTTTGAGTGATGGTACAGTTTATAAAGCAGATGCAATGATCGTAACATCACCTCATACAACGTTACAAAAAATGTTTAGCCAACATGAAGCATTAAAAACTGTTGAGGAGATTCCAACGACTTCAGTTGCAAACGTTGCTTTAGCTTATGACCAAAAAGCAATTAAAAAAGAACTCGATGGTACAGGTTTTGTTGTATCAAGAAACAGTGATTTTCGAATTACAGCTTGTACTTGGACACATCGTAAATGGCCACATACAACCCCTGAAGGAAAAGTATTACTTAGAAGTTATGTCGGTGGTCCTCATGATCCAGATGCTGCCTTTTTAAGTGATGACGAAATTGTCGATATCGTTTTAAAAGACTTACGTAAAATTATGAAAATCAAAGGTGAACCGAATTTTAAAGTAATTAGTAGATTTAAAAACAAGATGCCACAATATACTGTTGGTCATTTAGACAGAATAAAAGCAATTCGAGATTACGCTGCAACAAATCTTCCAGGCGTATTCCTAGCTGGTGCTTCATTTGAAGGAGTGGGGGTACCGGACTGTATTGAGCAAGGAGAAAAAGCAGGAACACAACTGTTACAATTTATATCGGAACAATAACAGAAAGACTGTCCAAAGTGGCAGTCTTTTATTTAGCAGATAAGAAAGTATAAAACTTTCTTACTGCATAAGTGCAACTAAGGCTTTCGCCAAGGCTTGGCGATAAGCCAAGTTTTCTAATCTTTATGTATGCTTTCTGCCAAAAAAAATAAGCAACTAATGTATTAGTTGCTTCATCCGGAAAGGAAGTCTTATTATAGAATAGACTATAAAATATTGTTAAAAATGGATTGAATGCTGATTGTTATCTTGCTGGATGATTACAATCATCACAAAGATTGCTGTAACAGTCAGCTTGTTCAACCATTTCATAACCACAGTGTTTACATTTCTTCTTAGGTAAGTTTCTGAAAAATTCAATAACATTAACCAAATCAATTCCTCCTCTGTAGGACTTTTTGCTAAAAACTTTAACTATCGATTTGTTATATGTATTGTACTATAACAATAGATGGAATGTCAATACTGTTTTACAACAAAATTTACTTTTTTTATGTTTTTATGAACTGTTTTATAACATTATTAATTTGGAGGGTGGAAATTGAAACTGACTATTATCGGCTATTGGGGTGGCTATCCAGCTGTGGACAAGGCTTCATCCATGTATGTTCTTGAGAAAGATGACTTTATGCTCGTTATCGATGTTGGAAGTGGGGGACTGTCTAAATTTCAAAAATATAAAAGTATAACAGATATTACCGCTGTACTACTATCACACTATCATGCAGACCATATTGCTGATATAGGTGTACTACAACATGCGCTTCTCGTTCAGTCTTATATTATGGATAATCAAGAGGTTGTACCTATATACGGACATGATGAAGATGAAAAACAGTTTAACAGCTTAAATCACGACTACACAAAAGCTATCGCCTACAATCCAAATAATGTTTTAAAAATAGGTCCATTCTTCATCCGCTTTTTAAGAACGAAGCATTCTGTCCCTTGTTTTGGAATGCGAATTACAGATGGGACTAGCACAATTGTTTATACAGCTGATTCAGGTTATCAGGAAGAATGGATTAAATTTTGCCAAAATGCGGACTTGCTTTTAGCTGAATGTAATTTTTATGCCGGGCAAGATGCAGCATCATCTGGCCATATGACTAGCACAGAAGTAGGTACCATTGCAAACAATGCACATGTAGGTGAAGTCATTTTAACGCATTTACCTCATTTTGGAGATCATAAAAACCTTGTTAAGGAAGCAGCCGATATTTATCAAGGAAAGATCAGTCTCGCACATGAAGGAATGGTTTGGGAGAAAAATTAAGCATACCATGTTACAAAAATGAAAAAAACATTTAAACTATATGTTGAAGGAGTTGGTAAATATGAAGTTTATTGATAATAAGGGAATTACAGATCCTTATATAAATTTGGCACTTGAGGAGTATGTATTGAAAAACTTCGGTGAAGAAGATACTTATTTATTATTTTATATAAATAAACCATCGATTATTATTGGCAAAAATCAAAATTCAATCGAAGAAATAAACACTGAATATGTAGAAAAAAATAATATTAAAGTAGTGAGACGTTTATCCGGTGGCGGAGCTGTTTATCACGATGAAGGAAATCTTAACTTTAGTTTTATTACAAAAGATGATGGGAATAGTTTCCACAATTTTGCTAAATTTACTGAACCTGTCGTAAAAGCATTGAATGATGTTGGAGTACCTGCAAAATTAGAAGGGAGAAACGATTTGGTCATTGAAGGCAGGAAATTTTCCGGAAATGCGCAATTCTCCACGAAAGGCAGAATGTTTAGTCATGGAACGTTAATGTTAGATTCTGAAATTGAGCATGTTGTTGCAGCATTGAATGTAAAAAAAGAGAAAATTGAATCCAAAGGAATTAAATCAATTCGCAGTAGAGTCGCAAATATTGCTGAATATTTAGAAGAAGAAATGTCGATGGAAGAGTTTAAAAACTTAATTTTACGTTCGATTTTTAATGTAGATGATGTTGCAGATGTGCCAAGATATGAATTAACAGATGAAGATTGGGAAAATGTGTATGAGATTTCGCGAAACAGATATCAAAAATGGGAATGGAATTTTGGAAAATCTCCAGCATACAATAAAAAGGCATCCCATAAGTTCCCCTCTGGCTTATTAGATGTTCGTTTAGATGTTAAAAAAGGGACCATAGAAAATTGCAAAATCTACGGCGACTTTTTCGGACTTGGGGAAGTGGAAGATATTGAGCAGATATTAGTTGGAGTCCGCCATGAAAGAGCTGCAGTCGAAGAAGCGTTACAAGATGTGGACATCCCACATTATTTAGGAAGAATAACGAAGGAAGAATTTATTAACCTGATTTATTAGTTGAAAAAGAATCTGCATTCTTTCTAACTTTTAGCGAGAAATGCAGATTTTTTTATTATAATTTCAGTCAAAATTACCCTGTGAAAATTAAAATTTTTTAGATAATTAGGTCTTTTGACTTGCTTTTGTGAGTTTTTATGCTAAATTGGTACATAATCCCTAATTTTTCATTCAAATTTAGAAAGGATGAAAAATTATGTTTGACGAAAAAATGATTATAATTTCACACGAGGTAACTCCATTAACGATGGCAGTTTTATCTGAAAAGGATGATGAAGGATCAAGAAACACCGTTGTACTTGAAGAAAAAAAGGAATATACCGTACATACTACCCCTACAAAAATGATCGATGAAGCATGTAAGTTTTTTGGAAGTAGTTTAAAAGGAAGATTAGAAGGTACAAAAGACATTAGCAGAATAACTCATAAAGCTCCCATCGCCATTGACCCTTCGAGCGGAATGTATTTTTTTCCAACGGCCTCCCCTTCCAACGTAGAATGCTCTTGGATCGCCCACTCACACGTTAAAGACATACAATCAATTGAAAAAACAAAAACTGAAATTATCTTTAAAAACGGTAGACGCATTATTATTAATGTTTCTTATGGTTCGATGATGAATCAATTACAGAGGACTGCCCAATTTCGCTATTCTTTAGATACACGAATGAAAATCTTAAAAGAAGCGATTAAAAATAAAAAAAAGGATAAAGAATAAGCGATTAAATCAATGTTCAAATAAAATACATTATGTATTCACGTTTTTAGTTTATAATATAATATAAATCTGTAAAATGAAAAATTAGGGATTATATAAACTAGATGCCAAATTCTCAAGGAGCACATAAAACGTGGATATTATGTCAGCAGAAGCAATAGAAGAAGCAAGTGAATATTTTGATACTGTTATCGAACTATTGGAGAACTATGAAGCGCTCGGACCACTACCGGGAATATTACTTCCATTTATTGAAGCTTTTTTACCGTTTTTACCTTTATTTGTTTTTGTCATGGCAAATAGTGTAGCATATGGTCTTTTCAAAGGATTTTTATATTCTTGGATTGGGTCATCTGCTGGATCAATATTAGTATTCTTACTCATTCGTAAGTTTGGTAATAAAAAAATAATGCTGAAAATCAAACAGAATAAGCAAGTGCAACAAATTACTTCATGGGTCGAACGTCATGGTTTTGGGCCAATGTTTATTTTGCTCTGCTTTCCATTTTCACCGTCGTCGGTCATTAATATTGTAGCTGGGTTATCAAATGTTAGCAAACAACAGTTTGTTTTGGCTGTTCTTTTAGGGAAGTCAGTAATGATTTTTTCCATCGCCTATATTGGATCGAGCATTATGGAATTCGCTAAAAATCCGGTTAAAACGGTCGTTGTTACTATCTGTATTTTAGTATTTTGGACATTTGGTAAATTTTTAGAGAAAAAATTATTAAAAGTACGTGCTCAAAAAGGAGGATAAAAAGGACCAAGAAGTTCAAGGCGGCGCAGTTTCGAGCAGCGGAATGTATGCATTTAGATACATGAGCAAACGCTCTAGCACGCAGAAAAAGTGCTTTCCTTTTTCAAGGAGCGGAGATACAAGCCAACGAAGAAATTCGCAGTGTCATTTTTACCGGACTTTTTGAACATCCTCTAAAAAGAAAAAATACAAGCTATGAAAATTACGAAGAAGGCGGGGGAGTAAAGTGAGTTTACGAATTATATATGGAAGAGCAGATACAGATAAATCTGAATGTATTGTTCAAGAAATTCAAGAAAAATTACGTTCTGATCCAAACGGACATCCAATATATTATATTGTTCCGGAACAAATGACGTTTCAGCAGGAATATGCTTTATTTGAGAAAGATATAAAGGGAAGTATCCGTGCTCAGGTCGTAAGTTTTTCTAGATTGGCATGGCGAGTTCTGCAGGAAACGGGCGGAAGTACAAGACAATTTATCAGCTCTACAGGAATTCAAATGATGTTACGCAAAATCATTGATCAACGAGTGGAGAGTTTTTCTATGTTTCAAAAAGCAGTGGACAAGCAGGGGTTTATCGAAGAACTTGAAGGTATTATTACAGAGTTTAAAAGACATTGTATTACCCCAGACATGTTACATGAACAATTACATTATATTGGGCAAAATGTTCCTTTAACGAACAAGTTGACAGATTTGCACTATATTTATCATGAGTTAACCGCTTTGCTGCAGAATAAATATATTGATGGAGAAGATCAATTACAATTGTTAGCAAATAAAATTAGCAGTGCTTCATTTTTACATGATGCGGATATATATATTGATGGGTTTTATCGTTTTACACCTAATGAACTGGAGATTGTTGCAGAACTATTAAAGGTAAGTAAACAGGTGAATGTTGTAATAACTTTGGATCCAACTGATCTCGGGAACGAACTATCAGAACTTGACCTTTTTTATCAAACAGCTGAAACATATAATCGACTTTGTAACATAGCAAATGAACATGATATTTTTATCGAAGAGCCGATTCACTTAAACTCCGAGTATGGGAGATTCGATGATAGTTCTCAGTTATTTCATTTGGAAAAGTTTTTTGATGACAGGCCAACACCTGTCTATACAGGTAAAGCAAATAACTCAATTAGTCTAAATGAAGCGGTACATCCTAGGGCGGAATTGGACGGTGTGATTCAAGAAATTTTACGGTTAGTGCGTGACGAAAACTACCGTTATAAAGATATTGTAATCTTTGTAAGAGAAACAGAAACGTATCATGATTTAATTCGTACAATGTTTAAAGATTATAATATTCCTGTTTTTATCGATGAAAAACGGACGATGTTAAACCATCCATTAATCGAATTTATCCGTTCCTTATTTGATGTTATTGAATCAAATTGGCGTTATGATGCTGTTTTTCGATTGTTAAAAACGGGTCTCATACCTGCAGCGGATAAAACCTATCCTTTAACGATCGATGCGATTGATGAACTAGAAAACTATTGTTTAGAGTATGGAATCCGAGGAAAAAAACAGTGGTTACAAGAAGGGAACTGGATATACAAACGTTTTCGAGGATTTTCTGAAGCTGCACAAACAGATCGTGAATTAGAAGCAGAGACGAAAATCAATTGCTACAGAAACCAAGT
>NZ_JBPPZG010000117.1:0-12644 GCF_051918545.1 Pseudogracilibacillus amylolyticus (SeqCode)
CTATTATCTGGTAAGAAATGAAGTGAGTAGAGCATATGCAGAGATTAGAGGAAGCGAATTGGCACCGAATCTGCGTGGATATGTTTTGTTCACCGATGTCCCTGGTGGAAATGAGGTAACGGTTGAAGTAAATGGATTGCCGCATTATCAGCCTGCACATGGTGACAAGGCGCCAATTGGACCACATGGTTTCCACATCCACGAAAAAGGTGATTGCTCGGTCGGAGATGAAGCAGATCCTTTTAAACAGGCTGGCGGGCATTGGAATCCGAATAATCAGCCACATGGCCATCACCCTGGGGATTTTCCCGTTTTGTTTTCCAACAACGGTTATTCAAGAATGTCGTTTTTTACCAACCGATTCAAGAGTCAAGATATTATTGACAAGTCGGTAATTATTCATGAAAATCCGGATGACTTTCGAACACAACCGTCTGGTAATTCTGGAAAGCGCATTGGCTGCGGTGCTATTAGAGCGTATTAAGTGGATGCCAGGCACACACGCAAAAGGTTATTAGTATTTGCGCGAGTGCCTGGGATAAAATTTGTGTATGTGCTGAAATGTCCTGGTCATTTTGTTAAAAAACGACGGAATAAAAAGTGGTAGATGGATAATGTCATAGATTTTGTTAACCAATTTGGAAATAGATACAAAAGAGAGCTCCTGTTTACCGAGGCCACTGAAAAACATATTTTTGAAGTTTATTTTCCCACTATGCAGTGTGAATCAAATGTAAAAGTATGTGTTGTTCCCCACTTCAAGGTGATTTGTGCAAGGAAATTTGGGAAACGATTTTCATTTGATTAAAAAATGATACTTTTTCAGCGGCCTCTGTTTACCAGGTCTCCCTTTCATATTATTTGAATGCGTCTGGTATATGGCCAAGGTCAATTCCCCAGACGAGCGGAAGGAGTATATATATTGCCGCTGTGACGAGAATGATTCCGAATATATTCAATGCAAATCCTGCTTTTGCCATGTCTGGTATCCGTAAATAACCTGAACCAAAAACAACAGCGTTTGGTGGTGTTGCAACAGGTAACATGAACGCACACGAAGATGCAACTGCAGCAGCAATCATAACGGAATATGGGTGAATGCCAAGCGCCGCAGCAAGTGCAGCCATGATTGGAAACATCATATTCGCTGTTGCTGTGTTGGACGTAATCTCGGTCAGGAATATGACCAACGTCGTAACGACCAATAAGACCACAATGATATTCATGCCTTCTAATGCTGCTAATTGCTTACCAATCCATTCGGATAAACCAGATTCTGTAAAACCGGCTGCAATAGCCAAACCGCCGCCGAACAATAGCAAAATTCCCCATGGTAGTTTGACTGCAGTGTTCCAATCCAGTAAAAAATCGCCTTTTTTATTTTTGGACGGTATGATGAATAGTACGATTGCTGCAGCCATTGCGATAATGGCATCATCAATATTAGGATTGATTTTGACAAGGACGAATGACCGAGTAATCCACGCCAAGGCTGTAAGAACGAAAATGACAAAAACGGCTTTCTCTTCATAAGATGCCTTACCAAGTTTATCTTTCTCCGACCTGATAATTCTTTTTCCGCCTGGTAGTGTTTTCACTTTTTGCGGATAGGCAATTTTAACTAAATAAAACCATGCAAAAAAGATGAAAATCCATGCAACCGGTACGCCAAATAACATCCAGGTCGCAAATGAGAGATCGATATCATACATTTTTTTAATGACACCGGCAAGCGCGGCATTCGGCGGTGTCCCGATCAATGTAGCGATACCACCAAGCGATGCAGAGTAAGCAATCCCAAGCATCAATGCTTTTCCGAATCCAAAATTTTTTTCAGAAGTGTCGATAGATGGGTTGTCTTTCAAGGCATCAGCCACTTGATAAGTAATTGCCAACCCGATTGGTACCATCATCATTGCTGTTGCTGTGTTGGAAATCCACATGGATAAAAAACCTGTTGCGACCATGAAGCCTAGCACGATTCGATTCATATTCGTACCAATGACAGATATGATGGCTAATGCAATTCGTTTGTGCAGGTCCCATTTTTCCATTGCTAAAGCGACCATGAATCCGCCCATGAATAAGAAGATCGTATCGCTGCCATAGGAAGATGTCGTGGCGCCTAAATCCAGGGCGTTTGTCAACGGAAATAATACGATTGGCAATAAGGATGTTGCCGGGATCGGAATCGCCTCGGTCATCCACCAGATAGCAATCCAAATTGTACTGGCCAAGACGGCAATCCCCGGTTTTGACAAGCCTTCAGGCGCATAAAATAATAATGTCAGTATGAATAATATTGGCCCGGCAAATAGTCCAATCCACTGGGCCGGCTTGTAAATACGCTGCTTACCGTTACTACCACCATTCCCTCCATCATTGCCATTTTGTGAGGATTGGTTTTGCCTGGAAGTTTTATCTGTCTGCCCCTTTGCCATGTTGGATGAATTGGCCCTGGTGAAAAAACGCAGCATGTCTTTTACTTCATCATGCTTATCCCAAAGCCAGTTCCATGTTGCTGTGATCATGGTAGTATTCCTCCTTAAGTCAATGTTATGAATATTAAATAGTATAACATATTTCATACTAGTAGTTTCAATAACTTTGATGGAGGGAAAATATTGCTTTCTACCTTTTTGAAATAAGTGCCCTATAGTATAATAGAATCAGCATTATACCAAAAGAGGTGCACAGATGATTACAGGAGAATTACGAAACAAAGTTGATCGGATATGGGAAACATTCTGGACAGGCGGAATTACCAACCCGCTTACTGTTATCGAACAATTTACCTATTTATTATATATTAAAGGCTTAGATGATAATGAGAAAAAGAAGGAAATGGATGCCGAGTTACTTGGGATTCCACATGAAGGCATTTTTCCTAAAGACCAACCCGAATTAAGATGGACAAGCTTTTCGAATATGGGACCAGAGGAAATGTTTGCGGTCGTTTCACAAAAAGTGTTTCCATTCATTAAGTCCATGGGTGAAAAGGATTCAGCATATGCGAACCATTTAAAAGACGCGGTTTTTGTTATTCCAACACCTTCCCTATTATCACGGGTTGTTGCTGGTATCAACGACCTGCCAAAAGCAACAAGCGGGGACCAAGAGATGGACACACTTGGTGACTTATACGAGTATCTACTATCCAAGTTGCAAAGTTCCGGTACCAACGGACAGTTCCGTACGCCGAGACAGATTATTGATATGATTGTTGAAATGGTGAAGCCGACTCCGCAAGATGTTATTATCGATCCGGCGGCAGGAACGGCTGGTTTTCTCGTGTCCGCGAGTCGGTATTTAAGGAAAAATCACAATGACATGTTTTTTGTACAAGGGTTGAGGGATCACTTTAACCAAGACATGTTTCATGGATTTGAAATTGACAGCACGATGCTTCGGATTGGTGCGATGAATATGATGTTGCATGACGTTGATAACCCGAACATTACGTACCGGGACAGTTTATCCGAACAGAACAGAGACAGGGAAAAATATACGCTTGTTCTGGCCAATCCGCCGTTTAAGGGATCGTTGGACTATGAATCTGTATCAGACGATCTATTAAAAACCGCAAAGACAAAGAAGACGGAGCTATTATTTGTTAGTCTGTTTTTACGCTTGTTGAAAAAAGGCGGACGTGGTGCAACAATTGTGCCCGATGGCGTCTTGTTTGGAGCATCGAATGCACATAAAGCAATCCGTAAAGAACTGATAGAAAATCATAAATTGGAAGCAGTCATCAGCATGCCAAGCGGGATTTTTAAACCATATGCTGGTGTGTCCACAGGTGTGCTTATTTTCACAAAAACAGATGCCGGCGGGACTGATAACGTCTGGTTTTATGATATGAAAGCGGATGGTCTTTCATTAGACGATAAACGAACCCCTGTTGAGGAAAATGATATTCCGGATATTGTGGCGCGGTTTAATAACCTGGAGGCGGAAAAAGACAGGAAGCGGACGGATCAATCATTCTTTGTGCCGGTTGAGGAATTGCGGGAGAATGATTATGATTTGTCGATTAATAAGTATAAGGAAGTTGTTTATGAAGAAGTGGAGTATGAGGAGCCGACTAGAATAATTAACAGGGTGTTAGAGTTGGAAAATGAAATTGTAAGTGGTTTGAATGAGTTAGACGCAATATTAAGGGACGATGACCTATGAAAGTAAAAACAATTGGTGATATAGCTAATATTGTTTCAGGTTATGCTTGGAAATCTAGAGAGTTTAAAGAGAAAACGGTGAAAGGTTTACCTGTCATTAGAATCCAAAACCTGAATAATACTGTAGATACCTATAAGTATTGGGAGCAGGAGTATGATGAAAGGTTTTTAGTGCATAAGAACGATATACTAGTAAGTTTATCTGGAAATGTAAAGGTTGATTTATGGAAAGGACCTATAGGTTTACTGAACCAGCGTATTATAAAGATCCTACCCAAAAAAAATATCGATAAGGAATGGCTTTATTTCCTGGTCAAATCAATTATTCAAGATATTGCCGGATTATCTAAAAAGTCCATTATAGATAATATTTCTGTTAGAGATTTTAAAAATATAGGGGTTGATGTACCTGATTTAGAAAGGCAAAAGGAAATTGTTAATGTACTAAATAAAGCAAATCTATTAATCAAAAAACGCAAACAACAAGTCGAAGCATTATCTTCTTTAAAGCAAAGTATTTTCTTGGATATGTTTGGAGATCCTGTAACGAATAAAAAAGGGTTTAACAAGAAACAATTAGTTAATTTATGTGATGAAATTATAGGTGGAGGAACCCCGTCTAAAAGACATCCAGAGTACTATATAGGTAATATACCTTGGGTAACTCCAAAGGATATGAAAAGAGAATTTATCGAGACTACTATTGACTATATTAACAGGCAGGCAATAAAAAATAGTTCCGCTAAACAGATACCAGAAAACTCGGTTCTAATGGTAATAAGAAGTGGTATATTAAAACATACACTTCCTGTAGCTATAAATAAAGGTGAGGTAGCTATTAATCAGGATATGAAAGCATTCATCCCCAAAAAAACAATTCTGACTCCAGAATACCTTTTGTATTCACTTAAGTGTTTCGCACCAGTTTTGTTATCTCAGGTACGTTCTGTAACAGCACATAACTTGGAATTTAATAAGGTTAAAAATCTGGAAATTCCAGTACCAAATATAAAACAACAAATATCCTTTTCAAAGAAAGTTAAGCAAATAGAGAGTATGATTATATCATTGAACCAACAGTTAACCAGATTTGAAGAATTAAAGAAATCCATGACCCAAAAAGCCTTCAACGGCAAACTATTTCAAAATGAATCTACCAAGCTAACAACCTAACGAAAGGAGCATTCCTGTAATGAAGAAATTTGAGGATTGAACAAAAAAGAGTCCTCTTGGTATAGTACAGGGTGTCATTGCAATGACCCCGAATTTAAATAAATACCAAGGAGAGGACTCACCATGAATTATAATCAAAATCGCAAAATATCGCAAATCACACCATCTACCCTCATTGTAGGAATTGACATTGCCAAGGATAAACATGTGGCACGTGCACAGGATGACAGAGGGTACGAATTTGGCAAAAGACTGATCTTTGACAATCGAATACATGGTTTTCAACAGCTGCTGGATTGGACGGTCAAGCTCCAGAAAAAGAACGAAAAGAGTCGTGTTATTTTTGGAGTGGAGCCAACAGGGCATTACTGGCTAAGCTTGGCCTATTATCTGGTAGCCAAGGACTATGATTTTGTGCTGGTTAATCCGATGCACGTAAAGAAGTTGAAAGAGGTCGATGATAATTCACCAACGAAAAATGACACTAAAGATGCACGTGTTATTGCGCAGTTAGTAAAGGATGGGCGATACTCTGTACCGAATCTTCTCGATGGCATTTATGCCGAATTAAGAGAAGCAGTCAAATTAAGAGATCAACTAACCAAACAGCTAACAATCATTGAAGGGCGCGTTCAAAACAATCTACAGCGATACTTCCCGGAGTTTAACGATGTGTTTAAAGATTGGGATGGAAAGACAGCCTTATTCACATTACGCGAGTTTCCATTTCCTTCTGATATTCGTGACATGACACCGGAAGAAGTATTGGCTCAATGGAAAACCGTCATTAAACGTGGTGTTGGCATCAAACGAGCAACGGCTTTGGTTGATAAAGCCAACAAAAGTGTTGGTATTAAAATTGGCTTGCGCTTTGCCAAAAAAGAATTACACAGCCTTTTGGATCAATATGAATTACATCGTAACCAGCTAGAAGAACTGGATCAAGAAATAGCTGAGTTGATGCAAGATATCCCAGGAGCCAAAGAAATGATGGCTATTAAAGGGCTTGGACCAACGACTGTAGCTACCTTTTTCGCGGAAGTTGGGGATATTACGAAATACCATCACCCTCAACAACTCGTGAATATGGCAGGCTTATCGTTACGGGAGCATAGCTCTGGAAAATTCAAAGGGCAAACAAAAATAACTAAACGTGGGCGGAAGAAACTGCGAAAAGCCTTATATTTGGCAGTACGACCACTAGTGGCGAGTAATCCAACGTTCAAAGCGCTGCATACGTATTACACGACCCGCCCCAATCATCCATTGAAAAAGCAGCAATCGCTTATTGCATTGTGCGGGAAGCTATTACGTGTATTGTTTGTCATAGGGCAAAAACAGTGTGAATTTGATGGAAACAAGCTATTGAAGGGATTACCTCAAACAGGTTCATTGCAGGCAGCTTAAAAAGCCTTTGTGAAAAGATTTATGGATAAATGTACTTGGATTTCTGGAATCAACAAACACCGATAATGCAGAGTCGGAGCTTATTATTTCCATTCGGGCACGACCCAGCAAAGGAGCTTTTCCGACCTCCACCTTGTGGATACGCAGGACGAAGGAATGTGTGGATTTAATCCCGTGATACATGGGAGGGTGAGCGACCATAAGTAGTGTGGAGTAATGAAGCATGGTTATACCAATTTTAACCAAATACTACAATTTGGTCGTTAGGATGGATTAGAGTGCATTAGAATATTCTGTATTCCAATCATTATCCACTCCCCCGCAATATTCCTAAATAGGTGTTTGAGAAATTCTAAGAAAACAAGAGCATTTTGAAGATATTTTAATTATATAGAGGGAGGAACGGTAGAGAATTCCATCGCCTATGAACTTGATGATGAAAAAACACCTGTTGAATTAATTGCCACACAAGGTGTAGGTGGGAAAGAGATCGGTAAAGAAGAATACAAGATAGATTAGACATCCCATAAAGAGGGGTCTTTTTATTGAGCAATTTCCATATTAAAATAAACAAAAAAGATAAACGTTCCTTAATTCCTGAAGAAAATCTGTCTATATACGTAATAAACATATTTTGGATGAAGTGCATAATAGCGAAACAAGTTATGGATAGTGATGCTTGAGAAGTTCTACCGCTGATCGTCTTTTTTGCAAAAGCAGCAGTACTAACCTTTACGTACTAAATGAAGGGTGTAAAGCGAAATCCCTAATGTAACAAATGAAATGATTAAGGCAATCCATACCATAATCCTACCTCTTTTTCTTGTGTATTTTGCATATTCCTTATATACTAAGAGTAGAATATGGTGGAGAGAAAATTAATCCTCTCCGGGTCTTAGTCTTTGGGCTTTCTTCTGTCGCAAGCAGATTGAAAGTCCTTTTCCTTTTTACGATTTGATAAAATGACAACGGTTAAATTAATAACAGCAATTGCCAAGTTTATCGCTGTCGTAAACAGTACTAAAACTTCTGCCACATCTACTCACCCCCTTTCTCTTCGGGGGATATTTGTATTATATCATTACGATTCTATTAAAGCATTCTTTTTCATCAAAAGGGTGTGAATAATATTAACTATCTCCCAAATAAAATGCAGACGTACGAATAGAGTCATGGTCTCATTTAATGATCATTGATACAATGCAACTCCATGCCATGGACACGGAGCCATTCTTTTTGCATTTCATAATCAGGTAAGACGGATTTAATCGTATGCCAAAACTTTGGACTATGCTCGAAAATGACCAGATGTGCTAGCTCATGTACAATCACATAATCCATGACACGAATTGGCGCCATGACAATACGCCAATTGATCCATAGTTACCTTCTGTTCTGGTGCCGTATATCACTACACCATTTACGAGGTCTATGGATATTTTGGCGTCTTTGCGGGTTTGTCTGTGCAGATTGTAGGATAATCGTGGTTCCATATTTGATGCTAGGCATGTTTTCCCCTACCTTTCACACCTTATTTTACATAGGTGGGACGGTTAGGGCAATTTTATGAACAACCTTGGCCTGAAATAATAAAAGAGAGAGAAAAAGCCAGTTACGGCAATTTTTAAACCGGGGGTGTTGATAAACATCAAAAACGAAGTGCTTATGATTGAAAATATGTTTTGATTTGTTGAAAAAATAAGGCAGGGATACATCAGAAAGTTCAAAAACATCTCCGCCAATAAGTCACAAATCTATGATAAAATTGTACTAAACTGGAAAGGAAATTAATTATAGTTGAACGGGAAGAAGGTCAGCAACATTTAAAAGGTAGAACATTTGAAGCAATTACAGGGAGTGTCCCCAATGCAAGAAGACAAGCGATCATTGATGAATTTACAAACGCACAATCAGGAGCTGTTTTGGTCAGCCAAATTACTGCAGTCGGTGTTGGATTGAACATACAAGCAGCAAATATTGTGATTTTATGCGAGCCGCAATGGAAGCCATCTACCGAAGAACAAGCAATCAGCCGCTCCTACCGAATGGGGCAATCAAGAAATGTTGTTGTTTATCGACTGTTAACCGAAGACAGCATCGATGTAACCATGTTGGAAGTATTGGGTGAGAAAGCTAATTTATTCGATTTATATGCCAGGGAGTCTGATGTTGCGTCACTTGCATTAAGTGAACAAGAAGAAACGGAAGAACAATCGATGAAGCAAAAAGTACTGAAATTGGAGAAAGAACGCTTGGAACAAAAAGTGGGGTGATATTCGTTTGTAAATATAATTGGAACTTCCATTCATCTATCAAAAATGTTTATACGGTCACGAAATCGTTTGATTAGGCAGTATGTCTATCATTAAACGTAGAATTTTTTCGATTTATTAGTCATTTTTGTGTTAAGATAGTAATATAGTGCTACTAACAAAGGAAATATACCATCTAATAAAATGAAATAAAATTGGGGGTTGATTGGCATGTATTTACAGGATATATTACCAAAAATGACGAAATTATATTTAGGGAGAATTGTCGATAGCTTTTTAAAAGATGTTCAAATGGAAACAGAAGATGAGATGCGTTCGGTTGTTTTGAAGAATATAGACGAGTTTCAAAACAAAGATCGTGTAAAAAGGAACTTGGACTTTAGTGATGAACCTCGAGATGTTACGCTGTTGAATGAAATGATTTTAATGTCACTGATGGAAAAGGAGGGATACATTTTAAGTGAATCGGATATTCTCAAAGAAGTTTTGGAAATGGAAAAAGAAATTTTGGAACAAAGTAATGATCAGGAGTATATCGAAAAATTTATACCAAAAGATGCCAAGCAAATCTATAGGTCTGTATTATACGAAGCATGGAAAAAAGATGATTCTTTAAATGCTCACGAGATAAATATTTTAAATGTGCTCCGAAATGAACTCGAACTTTCCAAACGTGATCATTATCTAATGGAGTGCCAAATTGGTAGATTCCCCCAAAAAGGAAACAAATTTCATACGCATCAACAAATTAACCGTTCGCTCATTAATTTACAGACAAGAGGCCTAATTCTACGTTTTAGGGAAGACACATCTTATTATATCATCCCAGAGGATATTGCACGTGTTATTCGGTATGAGATGGGTGGAGAATTAAGGAATGAAGTATATAAAACCTTACTAAATGACCTAAATGTAAATCAATTACGTGATGTGCTCAGTAGTTTGAACTTTAACGTTAGTGGAAGAAAGGAAAACCTTGTGGAGAGGATTATTAATCACAACATTTTACCTTCGACTGCATTAAAAACATTTAGCTCTACCGAATTAACCGAAATACTTAGAACATTAGAGGGAACAAAAATAAGTGGTTCTAAAAAAGAAAAAGTGCAGAATATCATAGATTATTATGAAATGTTATCTTCGCCGGAATTGTCGGACCCCACGGATGATAGAGCAAGATTATATGATTTCTTCGAGGAATTTGCTGCACGAGATTATAAAACCCTACGTGTGAATAAAATTATTGAAAAAGATAAACAGGTCGATAATTATTTTGAAGAGGCAACCCGCTATTTGTTCGAACGAAAATTTGGATTAAATTTAATGGAAATGAAAGGTACAAAGCACGCTGATGGAAAGATTCAATTTAACAATACTAATGTAGTATTGTGGGATAATAAAAGTACCGAAGAGCCGTATAATTTTCCGGAAGATCACTTTAATCAATTTTTGAGATATATCCGTTCGGAGGAAATGCGTGTTACATTGTTTTTGGTCATTGTGCAAGATTATACTACAGAAGCAGTGGCGCAGGCGCAAAAATTGAAGGCATTTTCAGAAGAGGATACAGATGTCGCTTTAATAAAGGCATCTGATTTAAAATATGTAGCTGAACAGTGGAGAAGTTATTCTGATCAAAAAAGCCCAGAATTTAATTTGCAAGTTTTCAACATGTCTGGAGAACTAACCCGAAACTCATTAATGAGCAGGTTGGAGTGGACACAAAAATATAGTTTAAAATAAAGATAATTCACTTAAAATCCATTCACCAGTTGCATGAAATTTTACAGACGGATTTGGGAGGAGTTTTCTGCTTAATATATGTGGATTTGGAGAGAAGCCGGATGGACTTAAAAAGATGTGGGATAAATATGCGGTTGAGACAGAATTTAATTTGTCCATTATTTCTGATTTTATAAGTGAACATGGGACAGAGATAGTTTTTAAACCAAATTCAGTGATCATTTCCAGAGGGGACTTTCTCAATGATGTCTATTTCATAAAAGAAGTAATAGCTGTTGGTTTAAGGGATTATGAGGACGGAAGCGATTATAGCTATTTTCAGGTGGATAAAACAAATGGAAATATCGGATTGCTGGAGGTGCTTTCCAGGAAGGAGCAATACATTGCAACAATAACATGTATAACAGAGGTAACTGCGGTCAGATTAGATTCAGCATTCGTTTACCAGCTGATTATGTCCAATTTATCCTTAAGAAGGTGTACTGTATTATTAGCTGAAGACTTATATAACAGGTCAGGAAATGATGGCATTTTTTATCATTATAAAGGTATTGACCGCCTAAGGTATTATTTTATTCGGTATTATGAAAATAACAGAGGGCAAACGGATTCCGTCAGTATAAATGTTTATTATAAGGATATTGCAAGCCGTTTAGGGATAAGTGTTCGTACCGTTGGCAGGAGCATAAAACAATTAAAACAACGTAATGAGCTATCGAGCACCGATCGAAAGTTAACCATGTCCAAACAGCAATATGCGAAAATGAAACAGAGTATATTATATATGGATAATTTAATAGTGATAGAACATAAATAGTAATCATAAAAGATCTATAAGACCTGTTAAAGAAATTCGAACTAAATCAAATCTTGAAGGAGGGATTTGGTAATAGTTCGGATTTTTTATTGCGTTTTCAGTGATTATTTCTGAGAGGACATCTGTCCTTTCATACCTTATATTAAAAAAGATATACTGGGTTTAATCCAAATATCCAATTTACGAATGAATGATAACGCTTTAATCGTTTGATCGTTGCCGGTATTTAAAGGAAGTAATATTTAAATGTGGAATGATTTATATAACGTAGATTGATGAAATCAAAAAGGAGCGGAAAGATGAAACGAGGAATAAAATATGATTTTTCATTGCTGGCACTGTTATTGATTCCTGTAGGTGTTTCATTAAACGTAGTTGGTTATCAATTATCGACTATTTTAAAATTACCTGTTTTTATTGACCAAATAGGAACAATGATGGTATCGATGATCGCGGGACCTTGGATTGGATTGCTGACAGGTTTACTGGGAAACGTTGTAAACGGGATGATTAATCCCATTGCAATAGGGTTTAGTGTTGTGTCAATGAGTGTTGGCTTTTTATCAGGATATTTATCTAAGTGGAGATTCTATACAAATATTTTCGGCATCATTATCGCTTGTGTACTTTTAACAATTGTATCAGCCATTCCTGCAGCCATCGTTACAGTTTTTCTATTTGGTGGGGTGACAGGTGCAGGGACAGACTTGCTTACAGCAACATTTCTTGCTACAGGTAAGGAATTATGGAATTCTGTTGTGTCCACAAATTTAATTTCAGGTTCAATCAATACAATTATAAACTTCGGTATTAGCTGGCTGATTATTAGAAGGGTTCCAGACAGGTTCTTAATTAAGCTAAATTACGGTGAACCTTATATTAAGAAAGGGGTGCATGTATGAATAGCCGCATAGGAAAGCTGGAGGTGAACATGCAGTATCTAATGAACAAGAGGATTTATAAGATGAAAAGATAGCATTGGAATGAAAACCGACTGCAGCCTTCAGACGAGCATTTCAAGGAAGAGGTTTATTATATGTCTTCATCTGCTGAACA
>NZ_JBPPZG010000118.1:0-12633 GCF_051918545.1 Pseudogracilibacillus amylolyticus (SeqCode)
TTTTTCATTTATTTGATGCATGACTAAATTAGCTGGATTCCTTGGTAGATATGCATTTTTAGGCGCTCAAGGATTTTTTATGAATAATTAAGGTAGATAAGTGTTTTTCCATTTGGAACAGGAAGAAATCAACGTTGATATGATTTCCAAATCGCAAACAACTAGGGGCTTCAGTTTTCTTTTAGCAATTTTAAAGAGGTCTATTGTGTATACGGTAAATCTAACTTTATGTTATAAGTACATTTTGAAAAGACACTACAGTTCATTTTAAACTTATCAATTTTTAAAAACGTGTTCATCTAAAATAGAATAATGGGAATAGTTGCGTTGAAGATATTATCTAGCTTTTCTTCTATTATTAGTCCTAAAAAAAAACCTCTCTTTTCCAATAACTGATATGCTCCCCTTAAGGTAGACAGATTAAAAAATAAAAATCTGTTTTCCTTAAGGGGAGTTTTTTATGTCCAAAAGATCTCGTTCAAGTAAATTAAAATATGATGTAATAAAGGCTTATAAAAATGAAGATTATACACTGAAGGAGTTATGTTCAAAATATAAAATTAACATATCAACTCTTTATAGTTGGATTGAAAAGTTTGAGAAAGAAGGAATACGTGGTTTAGAGGAATCGAAAACCTGGAAACCGTATTCTAAAGAATTAAAAGAAGCAGCCGTAAGAGATTATCTTTCAGGTGAATATTCCTTACGTGAGGTAATAAGAAAGTATAGTATTTCTGATACAAAGGTTCTCCGTAAATGGATAAAGAATTATAATAGTCATAGAGAATTAAAAGAGACGGAAAAAGGAGAGTTCGCTCTATGACTAAAGGAAGAAAATCGACTTGGAAAGAACGAATTGAAATTGTACAGGATGCATTAGCAAATGGTAAAGATTATCAACAAACTGCGGAGACCCATAAAGTATCCTACCAACAAGTATATCAATGGGTACGTAAATACGAAGCTGGTGGATGGGATGCGTTAAAGGATAGACGGGGACGTACCAAAAGTGAAGACGAGTTAACTGAAGAAGAAAGAATGAAGTTAGAGATGCGCCGAATAGAAAAGGAAAACGAACGCTTACATGCAGAGCTCGCTTTTCTAAAAAAGTTAGAGGAGATCGAAAGGAGGCGAAATTAAGTCAAGTAAGATTTGAAGATAAATATATCGCAATAAAAGAACTTCATGTGAAGGAAAATCTATCTATCTCTCTTCTTTGTGAAATCGCTGAAATTGCACGCTCTGCTTATTATAAATGGTTGAATCGTAATCCATCTAAACAAGAAATTCAAAATAAAGAAATTATAAAAGAGATGGTCACCTTACATGAAAAAGTGGAAGGAATTTATGGATACCGTCGAATGAAGTTAAACATGGACAAGAAATTTGAAAAGAAATATGGGCATAAAATTAATCATAAAAGAATTTATAGATTGATGGACATCGCTCAATTGGAATGTGTCATACGTAGAAAGAAAAAACGCTATAAACGATCCACCCCCCAACACATTGCAGAGAATATTCTAAATCGTAAATTCCAAGCTGAAAAACCAAATGAAAAATGGGTAACGGATGTAACGGAGTTTAAGTATGGGGCTTCTAAGAAAGGATATTTAAGCGCTATTCGTGATCTATACGATGGAAGTATTGTTAGCTATGTTTTTGGACACAGAAACAATAATCCACTTGTTTTTAAAACATTGGATCTGGCAACAGCGACATTAAATGATGGGGAACATCCACTTATACATAGTGATAGAGGGTTTCAATATACTTCGAACGGATTTAAACGTCGGATAGATAAGGCGGAGATGATACACAGTATGTCCCGAGTCGGCAAATGCATTGATAATGGACCAATAGAATCGTTTTGGGGAACACTAAAATGTGAGAAGTATTATTTACATAAATACGAAACTTTCGACGAACTGAAAAGAGCAATAGATGAATACATTCATTTCTATAATCATGAAAGATATCAAGACAAATTAAATGGCCATAGCCCTATAGAATATAGAGCTATGGCTGCCTAAATCATTTTATTATTTCCACTGTCTACTTGACAGGGAGCAGTTCAAACAGACAAAAGAGAGGTTTTTTTGTTTCCATTCGCTTACAAATAACCTGTATAACTGCATGGTACTACAATTATACAGGTTATACATATGGTATTTATTTTTAATAATGTGAACATCCATATCACAAAACCCTGTCGCATGAACTTTAACAAGAACTCATCTTCTCCCGCAGAAGGAATCTCTATTTGCTCGAGAACAATATTTTCTTCGCTTGATCTTTTACAAATGCCTTTATGATTTATCTTCCTTTGCCTATCTATATGTTAAGTTTTCATCTGGAACTATTTATCGATCACTTCCACTTTCCCATCCTTCCCTACCAAAACCTTATCAGCCATATTAATAAATAATCCCGTCTCCACAACACCAACGATCCCAATAAGTTCATTATGTAATTTTTCTGGTTCGGTAATCTTTTTAAAATCACAATCTAATATATAATTTCCATTATCAGAAATAAATACTTCTCCATCTGTTTCTCTTAATACCGGTTCACAACCAAACTTTTCAATTTTACTTGCGGTTACTTCCCAACCAAAAGGAACCACTTCTATTGGTAGTTTGAATGCACCTAAGTGGTCTACCATTTTAGTATCATCGACAATAACATAAAATTCTTTCGCCGCAGCAGCCACTACTTTTTCACGGAATAACGCACCACCGCCACCTTTAATCAATTGTAAATTAGGGTCTACTTCATCTGCTCCATCAATGGCAATATCAAGTTCTTGAACTTTTGAAAAGTCGGTAAGTGGAACTCCAAATTCCATTGCCCATTCCGCTGTTTTATTTGCTGAAGGTACTCCTACTATATTGATACCTTCTTCTTTTATACGTTCACCTAATTTTTTCACAGCATAGTACATCGTTGAACCATAACCTAACCCAACCTTCATTCCGTCCTTCACATATTTAACGACTTCTTCGCCAACTAATTGTTTTGTTTCATCGACTTTATTCATAACCGATATCCTCCTTGTACTTTCAAGATAATTCTTTCACGATATGATATAAATCTGTTTCCTTCCCCACGTTACCTGGGAAAATAATATAAGCTATATTTGGATATTTACTATCCTTATCTGTTTTCCAGACAGGTATGCCAGGTAAAAATTGTCCTAAAACGAGTGCTTTTTTAACATGTAAAGCCTTTGCGCCAATTTCCGAAGAGGTTATTCCTCCTTTGGCAATAATATATCTTGGTTTGCAAGTCAAAGCTTCGATGATTTGTGTGAGACCATTGGATATTTGAACAGATAACATTAATTCCTTTTCCGCCATCCCTTCCCCTAAATCCAATCGATTGCGTTTCGTGTAGATGACACAAGTTTCAGCTTCACCTAACTTGTTTGAAGTCTTTCATTTTTAAATCATATTGTTGCTGTAATTCAATTTCATTATAATCTTTATATTTATCTAATACTGATATATCCATAGATAACCTTCCCCGCTAAGTGTTTGGATGTTTTAGTAGGTTCTCAAAATAATAAATATAAACAAACGATCCTATCTCATTAAAATCATTTACTGTTGCAGGATCTCTTTTTAAACTACTAAAGCTTAGGATCAGTTCTCCTTATTAAATCGCCTATATAATCGAATTCTTCCAATATCTATCATACAAGTTCTGCATATGATTCATCATTAATTTAGCTGCTTTTTCCCCATTATGCTCTTCTATAGCATTAATAATTAATTTATGCTCTGCAAAGTTGACGTCCCTGTAGTCGGGGCGGGTAACCGTACGATCGCGGATAAAATCCCACATTTCCTGTTGTTTCATCGCATTAATGATATCAGCCATAAAACTTATAAATAAATCATTATGAGTGGATTGCGCTATTCGTGTATGAAGTTCCTCATCTGTTTCGGGTACATATTTCCCATTACTTGTTTCTTCTTCCATCTTTTCCAAGATAGACTGAAGTGCTTGGATATCTTCATCGTTCGCCCTTATTGCTGCGTATTTAACAATAAGGGGCTCGATCTCCATTCTTGCCTCTACAATATCCTCGGGTGCAATTTTATTTAATATAATGGATGATCTGTTATTTTCTCTGTCCACATTATTATTCTGAACATAGACACCTTCACCCTGCCTAGAGTAAATATAGCCATTTAATTCTAAAGCACTGAGGGCTTGTCTAACAGGTGCTCGACTTACTCCAAACTGTTCGCATAGTTCCCTCTCAGCAGGTAATTTATCTCCTACCTTAAGAGACCCTTGCTGTATTTCAGAAAGGATTTGACTATAAATCTGTATATATAACTTTTTATTAGAAACTGGATTAAATGCCATTAGATTCACTTCTCTCTATGATTATTGATTCTTTCAGTCAATGTAAATACACTCACATTATATATTTAAAAGGTTAACATAGAAAGTCTTTTTAAATAATACAGGCATACCCTAAAGTATGCCTGTACAAATCATATAGATTTTCCTAAATTTTAGTCCATGTGAGAACCACCATTAATATCAATATCTTCACCAGTTATATAAGAAGCTTCTTCGGATGCTAAGAAAGCAATAGTTGTTGCAATTTCAGCTGTTTCACCAGGTCGTCCTACAGGAATGCCATCAATCACTTTTCTAGCGTCATCTTCAGGTAGCGATTTCCAAATTTCAGTGTTGACTAGACCAGGTGCTACACAATTAACTGTTATTCCGTCTGTTGCCACCTCTCGCGCTAAGTTTTTAGAAAAACCTAATACAGCAGCTTTTGAAGCAGAGTAGTGTGCGCCACCAAATACACCTCCACCACGTTTGGCAGATACAGATGAAAGACTAATAATTCGACCAAACTTTTGTTCTTTCATTGGTTTTAAAACTGCTTGTGTCGTTAGGAATAAACCAAACATATTGACATTGAATACTCGTTGGATATCTTCTAATGTCATATCTTCTACTGTTACTTTTTGGGAAATACCCGCATTGTTAACAAGGATATCAATTCTTCCAAATTCAGCAAGAACTTTTTCCACCATAGTGTCAACAGATTCTTTATTTGTTACATTAAGTTCAACACCTAAAGCTTTTGCACCTGCTTCTTGTACAGCTTGAACAGTACTTTCAATACCTTCTTTATTTAAATCAGCTACTACAATACTTGCACCTTGTTTTGCCAATGCTAACGCAATTTCACGTCCGATTCCTTTTAGTGATCCACTACCTGTTACAATTGCTACTTTATCGTCTAGTTTAAACATATGTTATTTCCCCCTAAGTTTTAAAGCATTTCTTTTGCTGCGTTTACAATATTTTCTACTGTGATACCGTTGATCTCTAATAGTTTTTCATATGGTGCAGATTGTCCAAATTGGTCTTGAACACCAATTCGGCGCACTTTTCCTTTTCCTGCTTCTGCCACTACTTCACTAACCGCACTTCCTAAGCCATTTAAGATGTTGTGATCTTCTACTGTTACGATGTTACCGATTTCGATACATTGTAAAATAGCCTCTTTATCAATTGGTTTTATGGTATGCATGTCTAGAAGTTTAACGGAAATCCCTTGTTGTTCTAACTTTTCAGCAGCTTCAAGTCCTAAACGAACGGTATCCCCATTTGCAATAATCGCAACATCTTTTCCGTCTTTTATTTGTTTTGCTTTGCCGATTTCGAAATCTTCATTTTCATCATAAATCACAGGAATCGCATCTCTCGTAAATCGTAAGTAAACAGGACCATACATTTCAGACGCTTGACGAATTAATTTACGAGTAGAATGATAATCTGCCCCCATAATTACTGTCATATTTGGAAATGTTCTTAGAACTCCCATGTCTTCAATCGCTTGGTGACTTCCGCCATCATTTGCCGGTGTTAAACCGCCATGTGAACATGCAATCTTAACGTTTAAATTAGGATAGCAAACTTCTTGACGAATTTGTTCAGCCATTCTTAAGGATCCGAACACTGCGTACGTACTGACAAAAGGAATCTTACCAGTAGTAGAAAGACCTGCTGCAACACCTGCTGCATTTTGTTCTGCAATCCCAACGTTTACATGTTGTTTTGGAAGTTCATTCATAAATTTTGTTGTTTTACAAGATCCACCGATATCTGCATCCACAATCATGATGTTTTTATTTTCTTTTCCTAATTCTACTATCTCATCACCGAATGCTTCTCTAGTTGCCTTTTTTACTACTTCTTTCGCTAATACAGTCATTAGTTTACACCCCCTGCTGATAACTCTTCTATTGCTTGTTTGTATTGCTCTTCGTTAGGAGCTTTACCATGCCAACCAACAACGTTTTCCATATAAGAAACACCTTTACCTTTGACCGTGTTACATACGATACATTTTGGTTTTCCGTCTTTAACATCACGTATTTCATCCAATGTTGCAACGATTTCTTCCATTGAATGACCATCAATACGTTTTGTAGCAAAACCAAATGCCTTGAATTTTTCTTCTAAATCACCGTTTGGCATAATTTCTTCTGTCGGACCATCGATTTGTAAACCATTGTCATCTACAATGACTACTAAATTATCTAATTTATATTTTGCTGCCGATTGAGCTGCTTCCCAAATTTGGCCTTCTTGACATTCACCATCACCTAGGACAGCAAATACACGATAGGTTTTCTCATCTAACTTTCCAGCTAATGCCATTCCTACTGCACAAGAAAGTCCTTGTCCTAACGAACCTGTTGAAATATCAATACCGGGACATTTCTTCGAGTCAGGATGACCTTGGAATGGAGATTTGTATTCTCTTAATGTATGAATCGTTTCATAAGGTACAAAACCTAGTGTTGCTAGAGCAGAATATTGGATTGGCGCAACATGACCTTTTGATAAAACGAAACGATCACGATCTTCCCAATCCGGATTCTTAGGATCGACATTCATTTCTCTGAAATATAAAGCGGTTACGTAATCAGCAGCAGATAAGGATCCACCCGGATGACCGGATTGTGCTTTATATACCATTGTCACCGCTGTTTTTCTTAATTCGGTTGCTTGTTTTTTTAATTCTTCAATTGATATGTTTTTCATTTATGCCACCCCTTTAGTAGTTAAATCCATTCTGTTGTATACTTGTCTACTAAGTTGATTACAATGTAAGTATACAATCATAAGAGTTTATTGTCCATACCTAAATATAAAAAATGAGTCAGTTCTTTTACACCTAGTGGTTTTATGTGAACCGACTCAAATAGCTTGCTAGTTTACAAGAATAATAGTGTTAGTTGTGGAACGAACGCTATTATGAGTGCTGCTACCAACATAACTATGAAGAATGGAATCACCGCCTTCACCAGTGCTGGCATACTTACTCCCGATATTCCCGATCCTACAAATAGGTTTACACCTAGTGGTGGAGTAATGAAACCAATTGCCAATGTAACAATCATTACGACACCAAAATGAATCGGATCCATGCCAATTTGCAATGCTACTGGGAATAAAATTGGTGTAAAGATTATAACAGCAGCAGATGTATCAATAAAGCATCCAATCAATAGTAACAGTAAAATAATCATCAATAATACAACAAATCCATTTTCCGATACGGTTAAGAATGCATTTGCAACTGCTTGTGGAATTCGCTCCATTGATAAAATTGTACCGAAAGCATTAGCAGTTCCGATAATAATTAAGATGGCAACAGAACTTAAAGTAGCATCTCTGAAAATTCCATGTAAATCTTTAAATTTCAATTCTTTGTGCAAGAAAAGACTAACTATCAAAGCATATACTACCGCAACAACCGCAGCTTCGGTTGGAGTGAAAAGACCCCCATAAATTCCACCTAAAATGATAATTGGAACAAGCAAAGACCATTTCGCTTTGTTAATGGCAGAAAGCAATCTTTTAAATGAAAAATTCTCGCCTGTACCTTTGTACCCCATTTTTTTGGAATGAAAATATGCATAAACCATCAGACATATTCCTATAAATATACCCGGTAGAATTCCACCGATAAATAGATCTCCGATTGACTCACTTGATGAGATACCAAACAGAACCATTGGAATACTTGGTGGGATAATAATTCCTAGTGAACCTGCTGTAACAATAACAGCGGTTGCAAACTTCTTATCATAACCTTGCGCAACCATGGCTGGTATCATAATTCCACCAACCGCAGCAACAGTAGCTGGACCAGAACCTGAAATAGCAGCGAAAAACATACAAGTAATAATGGCCGCCATGGCAAAACCACCAGTATATCTACCAACAAATACATTAGCTAAATCAAATAATTTGGTTGAAATTCCACCTTTCCCCATTATCTCACCAGCCAAGATGAAGAATGGGATAGCCATTAGTGCAAAGTTATCTGTGGACGTCACTAAACTTTGCGATAAAAAGGTGACCGTTATATTTGTTGAATACAAGGCTGTAACAAGACCGGCGAGTCCTAATGCAATAGCTATTGGGACAGTTAGCGCCATGAACATGAAAAATGTACCGAATAAAATAACTGCTGTCACACTACATCACCCCTTTCTTCAATAATGTAATCATTTTCTTGATTATTGTTTATTTTCTTTAACTGTTGATATTCTTTAATTAAATTTTGAGAAAGGCGAATCGCTGTTAAGGCTAGTCCTACTACTGGTGCAGCGTATACCCATTCCATAGGTATTTGCATTGCAGCCGATGCTCTAGTAACCCGTAAAACTATATCAAATCCATAATAAGTGATCACTATTGCAAAAATAAGAAATGATACGTTTGCAATCATACTTATAATAATTTGTCCTTTTTCTTTAAATAACATATTTAGTGCATCTACACCAAGGTGTTTCTTCTTTTTCACACCATAGCTTACACCGAGATAAATCATCCAAATAAATGCGTATCTTGCTATCTCTTCTGACCAAGTGAGTGAACTACCGAACACGTAGCGCATGACAACTTGAAGGAAAATAACCACCACTGTAAACGCACTCAAAAAAACGAGGATATATTCTTCAAAATGTTCGTCAAACCACTTTATGATTTTCATATAGAATCCTCCCATTCAATTAAATTATTCTGCTGCTTCCAATATGCGATCTACAATCTCATCACCGTATAAATTTCTGAAAGAATCATACACACCATCTACTTTTTCTTTAAATGGTGCTGTGTCTGGATAAATAATTTCCATTCCAGCTTCTTCTAGCTCTTTAATCATTTTACTTTCGTTTTCTCTTAACAAATCACGGTGGAATTGTGCAGCTTCTTGGGCACTTTCTTCGATAATGGTTTGTTCCTTAGGTGTTAATGTTTGCCAAAACTCTTCACTAATAGCCACTGGTAATGGCATGTATTGATGGTTTGACATAATTAGGTAATCTTGAACTTCGTTAAATTTACTTGCGTATGAGTTAGCAACTGGATTTTCCTGAGCATCCACTGCCCCTTGTTGTAACCCCATATACAACTCACCAAAAGCCATTGGAGTAGGGTTAGCACCTAATGCTGAAAACGTACTAACTGATATCGGAAATTCTGGAGTTCTAATTTTTACACCTTCTAAGTCTTCTGGAGTTTCAATAGGCTTATTAGTAGTGATATGACGGAATCCGTTTTCAAAATACGCAATAATTCTTAAATTTTGGTCCAAAAACGGTTCTGCAATTTCTTTACCAATTTCACCATCTAGGACACTCCATGCCTCCTCAAATGAATCGAAAAGATATGGTAATTCGAAGACACTTATCCTTTGATCGTATTGACTGAATGCACTCGCTGCAACCATTTGTAGGTCATTAAATGATACGCTTTCAATCATGACCGGTTCGGAACCTAATTGTTCGTTAGGATATACTTCAACTTTAATCGTTCCTTTTGAACGTTCTTCCACTAATTCTTTAAATTTCATAACAGCAATATGTCGTTCATTGGTCTCTGGTTGACCATGTCCAAAACGGATGACTTTCGTATCCTGAGACAATGCATTACTAGTTGTGAAAAAAACAATAACTATACTAACTGCTAATATAGAAATTAATAATACTGTGATATTCCGTAACGATTTCATCCCTTTTCCTCCCAATTAGTTAATCGTTTAAACAAAATTATATATTGGAAGCGATTTCCTTGTCAATGATTTTTCGACAAAAAATAATACTATAGAAAACCTAATCTTATCAATACCCACTAGTAATGTTATCCTTGAATTTTCTTTTTTACTTTACAAATTCACTCATCCTCAAGGTAAATCCTTTAACTATTTGAACCAAAAGTATTAAAGGTTGTAGGTATTCATTGTCAACCGTTATCTTATAACCTTCCACTACTGAAACTATTGAAAACACGGTAAATCTGTTATAATAACAATAATTTGAAATAGAAGTTAATGGTCTAAATTAGGAGTAATTAAAAATGAAAAATGAAGTCACGATGAAAGATATTGCAAGGGAAGCAAATGTATCTGTTGCCACTGTTTCGCACGTTATTAACAATACAAAGCATATTTCAGAAGCTACACGAAACAGAGTACTAAAAGTTGTTAATAAGTATAATTACGTGCCTAACTCAGCGGCAAAGAACTTAAGACAGCAATCCACGAAAACGGCTGGCTTAGTTGTTTCGAGCTTCCCTGATTCCTTTGTTACAGAGATGATTTTTGGTATTGAAGAACGTGCAAAAGAAAAGGAGTATAACTTATTACTAGTTAATACAAATGAAGATAGCGGTTATGAGGAAAAAACGATTAATTTACTTCATTCCAAATTAGTAGATGGTATTATTCTCTCTCCAACTTCAGGTGACATCAATTATTTACGTAAATATATGGAGAATCACTTTCCGATTGTCATGGTGAATCGTTATGACCGAAGAATTACCAATATCCCTCGTGTAACGGGGGATAACTATCAATTAGGCTACGATGCAACCACACACCTTCTTAAACACGGACATAAAAAGATAGGATTTATATATTCTTTTAAAAATGTATCCACAACAGAAGATAGAATAAGAGGTTATCAAGATGCGTTAAATAGGTTCGAAATTCCGTTTGACGAAAACATAATCATACAAGGATATGCAACTGTTGAAGGTGGAGAAGCTGCGGTAGAAGAATTATTAAAAAAAGAAAAAGATGTGACCGCCTTATTCGTACAAAATGATTTAATGTCTATTGGTGCTATCGGAAAGATTAAAGAATTAGGTTTAACCATACCGGATGATATTGCACTTATTGGTTTTGGGGAATTTTCAACATCCCATATTATCGACCCTCCCGTAACCAATATCGTTCTTCCACCAAAAACGATCGGAAAAACTGCATTTGATGTACTATTAAATAAAATAAACAACCCAAATTACATGAGCCATATCGAATTACCACCATCCATGAACATTCGTAAATCTTGTGGATGTTAAAAGGGATAAGGGGAATTTTTTTCTTTATCGAATTGTACGCCCCCCTTAGTGTTATCTTCAAGTAAATTGATTAACTTATATGTATTAAAATTATAAATATAGTATAACGTTATAATTTAATAGAAAATTTCAAATGCAGGTTAATAGTTTAACTAAATGTGATGATTATAACGGAAAAGTAAAATTAATTGCTCCAGTACCATCCGTTGATACTGGAGTATGTTCAAAAGAAACCATGCGTTTCAACAAAGAGGCGGATAAACTTTCAAATACGCAAGTACTATCCATTCCATTAGTGTGAACTTACTTTTGCACAAACACGGTGGTGTGCTGCAAATGGTATTAAAAATTTAGACGCTCTTTCTGATCACCGAGATTCTGATTTGGTAAAAGAAATATGGTGTACTAATTGAAGAGTTATGGCTTTTAACAAGAGCAAGTTTTGTTGTAGATTCAGACAATAAGGTAACTTACGTGGAATATGTAAATGACGTCATAACCATCCAGATTACGATAAAGATCTAGAAGCTGCGAAAAATTATAAATAAGTATAAGAAAGCTAAAATTTAGTTAAATTATTATACTAGAAAACTTGTATTCGTTATTAGATTGCCAACATCTCAGTTAATTTACAGGTAAGAAATTTTTATATTTTCCTCCCAAAAGTGTAAACCTTTTCCTAGATTCATTATAAACGAAAAGCGACAAACTTACTTATAAAATTACAATTATTTAATTGTTTTTCGTTTGTTTCCCAATCGTTTTCTATTATACTAGTATATAGTAATACTATTAATTACTTTTCGGAAGGAGTTTGACAATGTCAAATAATGTAGAACAGCTAGCAGTAAATACTATTCGTACTCTTTCAATTGATGCGATTGAAAAAGCTAATTCTGGTCACCCTGGTTTACCAATGGGGGCAGCACCAATGGCATATACACTTTGGACTGATTTCATGAATCACAATCCAAAACATTCTAAATGGTTTAATCGTGACCGTTTTGTACTTTCAGCAGGGCATGGTTCCATGCTTTTATATAGTTTACTTCACTTATCAGGATATGATTTATCCATGGATGATTTAAAATCATTCCGTCAATGGGATTCTAAAACTCCAGGACATCCAGAAGTAAACCATACAGATGGTGTGGAAGCTACAACTGGTCCACTTGGCCAAGGTATTGCAATGGCAGTTGGTATGGCGATGGCAGA
>NZ_JBPPZG010000119.1:0-12601 GCF_051918545.1 Pseudogracilibacillus amylolyticus (SeqCode)
GACACCGCCCGTTTTGGTACACGCCTATCAAAGATTGGTGGAACAAGACGGGGCGGGGCAATGAGATGCCCCTTAACTTGCAGGCTGTTCAAAACAGAAATGGATTGCGAACGGTAAGTCATGCAAGAATCCCACTCGTTCAAACCTTTGGGTTTGGAGCTAGCGGCTTTAGCCGTGGGAATCTCAAGTAAATGTTACAATTCAATTAAATAACATAATATTTTAATGTGTTATACTAATTAAGGCTTGATTTCCCGAATGTGTCATACTATAATAGAATTAACTTCAACATCTAAATTAATTATTTAAGAGGAGTTGGCTAGTTTGGGGATCATTATTTGTCAACAATGTCAGGAAGTTATTAATTATTATGAAGAAGAAAAAGTGACGAAATTATATAGTACATGTCCAAATTGTAATAATAAAAAGAAAAAATCTAAATAAAATTAGTAATGAAAAGAGTTATACTAAATCTAAGTATAGCTCTTTTTGTATATACAGAATTAATTGTTAGCCAAATTGATTTGATTATTATACGATAAAGATTAAATTAATCATTTTGGAGGAGTACATAATATGAATTGGGAGACGAGTTTTACGCAAGTTTTTAATGTGAAATATCCAATTGTTCAAGGTGGTTTGGCTCATTTAGCCTATGCAGATCTTGCAGCAGCTGTTTCAAATGCTGGCGGACTTGGGCAAATTACGGCAATGAGTTTACCAGGTCCTGATGAGCTAAGAAAAGAAATCAAGCGTGTTCGAACGATGACGGATCAACCCTTTGGAGTAAACTTTGCAATAGGGGGAGGAAGACGACCTTATGAAGAAATGGTTCAAGTTGCAGTGGAAGAAAAAGTTCCAGCCATTTCTGTAACCGGTGGAAATCCAAAAGGTGTACTCGATTTAGTAAGCGGTAACAATATTAAAACGTTAGTGCTTGTAGCGGCAAGAAGGCAAGCTGAAAAAGCGGAAGAACTAGGGGCGGATGCCGTCATGGTTGTTGGTCAAGAAGGTGGAGGCCATATTGGTCGCAGTGATACAGGGACACTAGTATTAACGCCACAAGTTGTAGATCATGTATCGATCCCAGTATTAGCTTCTGGTGGGATCGTTGACGGTAGAGGTCTCATGGCTGCATTTGCTCTTGGCGCAGATGGAATTGAAATGGGAACAAGATTTATTGCAACAAAAGAGTGTGTCCATGCGCATGAAGCGTATAAACAAGAAATCTTGGATGCGGATGAAGAGGCGACAGTTGTTATTAAGCGATCAATTGGTGCCCCTGCACGAGCTCTAAAAGGTAGCTGGCCAGACAAAATATTGGAATTAGAGAAGCAGCAAGCTGGTTATGACGGGTTAAAAGATTATATTAGCGGTAAAGCAAATAAACGTTATATCCATGACGGAGTGAAGGAGGAAGGTTTTGGTTGGGCAGGGCAAGGTGCTGCGAGAATAAATGATATACCTTCTGTAGAAGAACTCATTCAATCGATTATAAATGAGGCGGAGACAATCCGTAAAAAATGGGGAATGTAAAACAGCGCTCAAGTAGCGTTGTTTTTTTATCTGAATGAGGCAGGACCAGAACTAAAACAAGTAATGATTAGACGAACAACACATCAGTCTAGCGTAAGGAATATACGTAGACTCGACTAAAGAATCACGTCCCGGAATCACACTAACATTCTTCCTAACGTAAAAATTTGTGACATCATCGACATTTGTACGTTCTGTATGTTGGATTCTCAGTCGCCACCAGACGGTAAAGGAGATAGTGATGTGAAAGCAAGCGATAGCGCAGATTGAACAGATACAGTGGTTGTCCCAGATGTCTTTCTTAAGCCTGCGGTGAAAGTGAAGTATATTTCCGAAGCGAGTCATTGCAATGCCATAGTTCGGATTTTAATGAAAAACTTATCTCAACCTCATTGCAATTTAGGCACTAGCCAAAACTTACACCCAATGTATTTTTCAAGTTTATAACTCCCTCTTTATGGGAATGAATATTATAAGAAGAAAGGGAATAAAATTAATAAAATACAATAGATAGGTATTTGAAGTACACACAAAATGTAAAAAACATCATATAGATAATACTATCTACAAAGGATGTGAGTGTTATGAAGTATGTAATCGAGCAGGTTAGAAGAAAAGAGAACCGTCAAATGATGTCTGTAGTTCGTATGGAGATTGATTATGAACTTGTAACACTGTTTGATGCCATGCAAGCAGAGAACAAAGAAGAGATAAAAAAATCAAAAGTGAAATTAGGAAACTTAGTAAAAAAAATGAAGACTTTATCAAATAGTAAATAAAAAGACCTCCTTCTAGCGAAAACAATGATTATTACTTTAAAATTTGTTACAATAATCTGTAATTACTATTAAAAAGCTCTACCATACTAAATCAGTGTGACAGTGAGCTTGCGGAATCGTACATTAACAGCATAATGATTAAAGAATAGATACAAACCTGTTAATGTCGATAAACGGAGGCCTAATGCATGGATGTAATTACACGAGAAATTTTGTTTAATCGAGTCCGATCTTGGATGCTTGAAGCTGGTTCTTTTATTCGCCACAAAATTAATGATCCACTTGTTATTAATACAAAATCCAATCCCAAAGATTTAGTTACGGAAATGGATCGCAAAGTGGAATTTTTTTTTGCTAGTAAAATAAAACGACACTATCCAGAACATTTATTATTAAGTGAAGAAGGATATGGTGATAAGTTAGCAGATACTTCTGGTACAGTTTGGATAATCGATCCTATTGATGGTACGATGAATTTTGTAAATCAAAAGCAGAACTTTGCAATTTCTATCGGAATTTACGAACAAGGTGTTGGAGAAATCGGTTTTATTTACGATGTGATGCGAAATAATTTGTTTAGTGCGATGCGAAACAATGGGGCATATAAGAATGATGAGCGACTACCCCATTTAGATAATAACAAATCAATCCATGATTCCATTATTTTCCTCAATCATTATTGGTTAACTGAAAATCGGTTAGTTGATGAAAAAGTGATGCAGCAATTAATTAAAGATGTCCGTGGGACAAGAACATATGGATCAGCAGCTCTGGAATTTGCTTATGTTGCTGAAGGAGCGGCAGAAGCTTACATAACAATGGGGTTAGAACCGTGGGATTATGCTGCGGGTAAAATAATTGTACAAGAAGTTGGTGGTGTGACTACGAATATTATGGGGGATGAGGTTGGGATGTTAGATAGAACCTCTATTGTAACTTGCAACCCAAGTATTCAAAAAACACTCATCGATTATTTAATGAAAGCAAAAAAGTGACCTAATAGTCACTTTTTCTTTTTTGGTATATGCCGAATCCCATGAAACCGAAACCAAGGAGTACAAATAGAATGATTAAAAGATAATTCTGATAAGCCATTGCTACTCCAACCAAACAAAACATAAGTACTACTAGCATTGCAAGTAGTAGCATTGGAAAATTAATTTTTTTCAATTTTTAACACCTCTTGATTAGTAACAATAAACTATATACAACTGTAGTTTGAAATTATTTAAATTAAGCTCGCTCAAACCAAGCTTCATGATAAGTATATAATATTTTATCTAAAAACTAAACATAATTGATGGTATGTAAGCTAAAGATTTAGTATAGTAAGTAGTTGACAATGATAATTTTAGCGGGGGAAAACATGGGCTCAGTTATTTTTAATTTTTACGTCGATAATTTTGGTACGAATAATATTATTTGGTTTTTCTATATTTTAAATCTTATTCTAAGTATAATTGCTTATAAATTAGGCTTTGCACGAGAATTACCTTTATTAAAATCAGCGATTGTTTATATTTTACTTGCAATTGGAGTTATCATTATTACATTTTTTAGCCTAGTAAAATTTCCGATGACTGAAACGCTTATTATAATATCGGTTGTACTTGGAATTTACCGATATAGATTACATAAAGAGCGCAAAGCGAAACAATAAAAGAACTTGAGAAAAAACACCGCATGAATGGTAAAGTGGTGGCGGAAGAAGGAAAAAACCACAAAAAAGGTTCCAAGCAAATTTTTTATAGCTTGGAACCTTTTTATTTAACTATTTTTGGCTAGTTATGTCCCAGCCTCTTTTTAAATTATTTTTTTCCATTGTTCTTTTTTGAATTGTACAGATTAAATTTCCCTGTTCCATGGCGTTCGTTTGTTTTGTGAGCAATTCTTTCATTGCAAGCATTGCATAAATAGGAATGTGCTTTCCGATTGATTAAGCGTTTTGCAAGCAATGAATTGTCTTCAATACTTTCAATTTTATCGCATATTGCACATTGCACATGCACCATATTCACCCTCTAAATTATTATATAAATCCACTATAACATAATGTTTATAAAAATTGGGACAGGGTATTCTATAACTACATAAAACCATTTTTCACTGAGAGGACTGATAAATTATGAAAAAAAGGTATATCCTTCCACTTGTTGGTGCAGCAGCAACAATTGGTGTAAGTTATTTAATAAAAAATAAAAATGAAGATTCGGCTAAAACAACGACCATGAATCCTTATATCCAAGCAGGGATGCCAGATCAATTAGACAGTAGAGATCGGACACAATTGGAAAATGCAAAAATGGTTTCAGAAGGATCCCAATTCGGAGTTCAGTATTTTAATGAACTAGCAGAGGATGAAATGGAAGAATTATCGAAAAAAATATCAGATTAAAATAAGGTGCTTAAAATAAGCACCTTATTTTCATTTTGGAGTTGATTGATCCCTTTGAATGTCTTTAATTTTTTGTCGTTCATCTTCAGGGACTTTTTGTTTATTTTCATCTTCATCTTGCGGGCGATGTTCGGGTACAGGGAAACTTGGCATATAGCGACTAACAATTTCCGCTAATTCATCTACAACGCCTCTTACCGGATAGCCTTGTTGGATTTTATCACCCATTTCACGAATTCGCACGGTCATATCGGCATCTGCTACGACTACTGCTGTTTTCCCGTAAGGATCCTTTTGTAAAGCTTCATTTACAGAGTACTTAATTGTACCTACTCGTTGCCTTTCTACAGACTCATCAATATCGATTCCAACAACGGCATATGGTCCTGCAATTACTGCGGCAGCATCTTTTACATCGGGTACTTCCGTTGCAATAGTCGCTAAGTGGGAAGCGATCTCTTGATTGTCGAGATTTGGATTTTCCTCGTAACTAGATTGTTCTACATGTATCTGATTATTTGGTTGCTCTCTTGGAGGGGCGGCATTATTTTGATTACAACTTGCTAAGATAATCCCTGTGATTATTAATAGTGGAAACAAATAACGATTCATTTTTTAGTCTCCTTTGCCTAAAAGTACACATCTTTAATAATATTGTTAGTAAAAAAACTCCTTTTATACAAAAAATTCATTTACTAAGTAATTTTACTTTTTTAGAAAATAAAGAGACATACATGTAGCGTTCCACTCGGGAGTCGAACAATAGCGGATAGAGAGTTGAGGTTGATATAATTTCTTTGATCGGAACCCTTAATATGTAGTTGAAGGATACTGTGCAGCAATGAAAATTTAAAAACTAGTAACAGCTTCGTTGATTTCCTCTTCCATGCAGTTCGCGCATCCTTAGGCACGGCCGGAATGATTAATTACTATTCGTTACTGTAATCGCAAATGCACAGCGAGTTGGGGAATGATTAACTACTATTCGTTACCGTAATCGCAAATGCACAGCGAGTTGGGGAATGATTAACTACTATTCGTTACTGTAATCGCAAATGCACAGCGAGTTGGGGAATGATTAACTACTATTCGTTACCGTAATCGCAAATGCACAGCGAGTTGGGGAATGATTAACTACTATTCGTTACTGTTAATCGCAAATGCGCAGCAAGTTGGGGAATGATTAACTACTATTCGTTACTGTAATCGCAAATGCGCAGCAAGTTGGGGTATGAATAGCCTTTATTCATTACCGTAATTAGGAGGGCGTATGGGCACGGCCTCCGCTACACAGGACGTGCAAGTGCAAATCTTTACGGTGGAGCGAGCATTTAGCGGAGTCCCAGGTGTTGCGACAAATCTTTACGGTGGGACGAAAGCGTAGCGCCAGGACGTGACCGCTTTTAGCCGACCAGGAGTCGACTGCCCTCCGGCTCCAATCAACTATTGAGGCAGTTGTAACAAACTGTGCAGAGATATTTACCAATAACACCCAGCGCAGTGTATTTCCGTAGCGGTAGGACGGTTGCTATTTTTACTGCACAGTTGATGGTAACTGGCAACATCGTTTAATAAATTAGCCAAAAGAAAAATCCGAACTAAATTTAGTTCGGACTTCAACTTGACTGAAACGCTTGTTTCGGCCTTTTAAAATATTATTATTCGACAATAATTTGATGAATCCCTTTAATAGGGTTATCTTTGTTGGAACCATCACCAAAGATTAAGTGTACAGGTCCATCTTCTTTCAAAGGTTTCCCTTTGATTGCGAAAACGAAATATGCTGATTTAAGCTGCTCAACATCTATTATGACATCATCTTCATTCGTATTTAAAATTACTCGTTTAGCTTCATCATTGATTTCGGTTGTTTTTATAAAATCTTTAATCGGCATTACGTACGAATTGGTTAAAGCTTTTTCTTTCTCGTATCGATTAATACTTTTATTTACCGGTGGTTTGATTTTTGTTTGTGAATAGATTTCTTGATTAAATAATTCAGAAGCTTTTTTTAGTTTATCTTCTTCCTCTGTTTCAGTTCGTTCTTGGAAAGCTTCTTCTAAAATAATTTTTCGATCATCAAAAATCCAAACAGTTGGATCTAATGTAATTGGAAACTGAACATTTCCCTTAATTTGTACTATCATAATTACACCTCTTTTGTAATGTCTTTCTTTAGAATAACAAAAACGACATGGTTTTTCACTAATAAGGAGCTATTAAGAAATGATATTCAAAACATACTTGAAATAATCTTTACGACTAAACCATAAATAATATATTAAGGGCAAAAAACTTGTTTACTATTTGCATTTTACTGCATATAACGATACTATTATTTTAGAGAGCGATGTCCACATTTATAGGTTTACATGTCAAAATGTGATACGGAGGGAAGACACAAATGCCTCAAATAACAATGGATCAGCGTGAAAAGGCGTATGCGCTATTAAAAGCTGATGCCGATAAAATTTTAAGACTTATCGAAGTTCAAATAGATAACTTAATGACACCACAATGTCCGTTATATGAAGAAGTTCTTGATACACAAATGTTTGGTTTATCACGTGAAATAGACTTTGCCGTACGTCTAGATTTAATTACGGAAGCTGAGGGTCGTCAATTACTTGATAACTTGGAACGGAAATTAAATATACTCCACGAATCTGCGAAAAATACAATCGAGTTTAATAAATAATAAATACTTATTAAAACTTTGCTCTTTTTAATTGGCAAAGTTTTTTTAATGTAAAATCCTCTTTTTTCACTCCAAAAATAATCTATTTCCCATTAAAAATGTGAACAAATTGTGAAAAATACAAAAAACCCTTTGAATTAATCTAATTTTCCTGTAACGTTATTATTTAAAATAAATAATGCTCTAGCATTTATTAAGAACTTACCATATAATTTAATATGTACAAGATGTACAAGCAGTCTTAAATGCATGAGGTGTTATGAGTGAAAGAGAAACTAAAAGGCTATGACTATACGTTAATCATAGTTCCACTACTGCTAGCCGGTTTCGGTATTATGATGATTTACAGTGCAAGCATGGTCTCGGCAGTTGTTGATGGATTAGAAAGTACATATTATTTTTATAAGCAAATTCAATGGTTCATCATTGCATTAATCGGCTTTGTTATTTGTTGTTTTTTTCCTTACAAATATTATCAGAAACTTACAAAGTTAATAATTATTTTTAGTGGGATCTTATTAATTTCTGTTCTTTTATTTGGGGAAACAGCTAATAATGCGACAAGATCTATTGAAATATTAGGGTTTAATATCCAACCATCTGAATTTGTTAAATTGGCATTAATTATTTATTTAGCATCTGTTTATTCGAAAAAACAAATGTATATAAAAGATTTTATGCAAGGTGTTTTTCCACCGTTGTTACTTACTTTTTTAATGATTGGTTTAATTGTAATACAACCGGATATTGGAACTGCTTCAATAACATTAATAATTGCTAGTGTAGTTATCATTAGTGCAGGTATACGATTGAAGCATATTGCGTTATTATTATCGATTAGCGCAGTCGGTGTTATTATAGCTTTACCGAAAATGATTACTGAAACAAGAATATCTCGGGTAACTGGAGCGTATCAACCTTTTTTAAACCCTGAAACGGAAGGGTATCATCTAATTCAGTCTTATCTAGCGATAGGCAACGGAGGCCTTAGCGGTGAAGGGTTAGGACAAAGTATTCAAAAACTAGGTTATCTATGGGGAGCACATACAGATTTTATTATGGCAGTAATCGCAGAAGAACTTGGTATTTTTGGAATTGTCATTGTCATTGGATTATTCACTGTACTTACACTTAGAGGACTATTTATTGCTAAGAAATGTACCGATAGCTTTGGTTCTTTAATGGCAATTGGTATTTCATCTATGGTTGCTATTCAAGCGATCGTCAATCTAGGTGCAATCAGTGGAATATTACCCATTACTGGTGTTACATTGCCTTTTATTAGTTATGGTGGCTCTTCGTTACTCGTTTTAATGATCTCAATGGGGATCTTAAATAATATAGCAAGAACTGTTCATTTAAAAGAACAGGAACCAAAAGTAATTGAAACAGAGGAAATAAATACGTATAAACATAGGAGAGGAAGTACATGGCCAATTTAAGAAAAATTAACAAAGTTTTAGCAGCAAATAGGGGAGAAATTGCAATTCGAATTTTTAGAGCTTGTACTGAGCTTAATATACGTACAGTTGCTATTTATTCCAAAGAAGATTCAAGTGCACTGCATCGCTATAAAGCGGATGAATCATATTTAATCGGTGAAGGTAAAAGTCCGATTGAAGCTTATTTAGATATTGAAGGAATTATTGAACTCGCGAAAAATGTTGGGGTAGACGCTATCCATCCGGGTTATGGGTTTTTAGCGGAGAATATTCATTTTGCAAAACGATGTGAAGAAGAAGGAATTATTTTTATTGGTCCTACAAGCGAACATCTAGATATGTTCGGGGATAAAGTGAAAGCGAAAACACAAGCAATAAATGCTGGTCTTCCAATAATCCCGGGTTCAGATGGTCCGGTATCATCGATTTCCGAAGTAGAAAAGTTTGCAGAAGAAGCTGGTTACCCGATTATTATTAAAGCCTCTCTTGGTGGGGGAGGACGTGGAATGCGAATTGTTCATCATAAAGGCGAGTTAACAGAAGCCTACGATCGTGCACGTTCTGAAGCAAAATCTGCATTTGGGAATGATGAAATTTACGTTGAAAAATTTATTGAAAAACCAAAACATATTGAAGTACAAGTTCTAGGAGATGAACAAGGTAATATTGTTCATTTATACGAAAGAGACTGTTCCGTACAAAGAAGACATCAAAAAGTTGTCGAGGTTGCCCCAAGTATTTCATTGTCCGCAGAATTAAGAGACCGGATTTGCGATGCTGCCGTACAATTAGCTAAAAATGTTGGCTATATCAATGCTGGAACGGTTGAGTTTTTAGTAACTGGTGATGAATTTTACTTTATCGAGGTAAATCCACGTGTCCAAGTGGAACATACGATTACAGAGATGATAACTGGTGTTGATATTGTCCAATCGCAAATAAAGATCGCTGAAGGACGTACACTTCATGATCCAGTGGTGGGAATTCCCGAACAAGAAGGCATCCAGACAATTGGATATGCGATCCAATCTCGTGTAACAACGGAAGATCCATTAAATGACTTTATGCCTGATACAGGTCGTATTATGGTATATCGTTCAGGTGGTGGGTTTGGAGTCAGATTAGATGCAGGTAATGGATATCAAGGAGCCGAAATTTCTCCTTATTATGATTCCTTATTAGTAAAAGTTTCTACTTGGGCATTAACATTTGAACAGGCTGCCCAAAAAATGGTGAGGAACTTAAAAGAATTTCGTATTCGAGGTATTAAAACGAATATACCATTTTTAAAAAATGTAATTTTGCATGAAAAATTTGTTACAGGAAAAAACGATACTAACTTTATTGATGACACGCCAGAACTTTTCGTGTTTCCAAAACGAAAAGACCGCGGAACGAAATTATTAACGTACATCGGTGATATGACGATCAATGGTGTTGACGGTGTTCCAAAAAAACAAAAGCCGATTTTTTCTTCGGTACATATTCCACATGTTAACCATCTGGAAGAAATACCAAAAGGAACAAAACAATTATTAGATGAACATGGTCCAGAATATGTTGCAAACTGGTTAAAAGAACAAGAAAAAGTATTGCTAACAGATACAACTTTTAGAGATGCACACCAATCAATTTTAGCAACTAGAGTAAGAACAAAGGATTTGGAGAATATCGCCGAGCCAACTGCCCGTCTTTTACCTGAATTATTCTCTGTTGAAATGTGGGGAGGAGCTACATTTGATGTTGCCTATCGTTTCTTAAGAGAAGACCCATGGACAAGGCTCTTAAGTTTAAGGGAAAAAATGCCCAATATGTTATTCCAAATGTTATTACGAGCAAGTAATGCAGTTGGATATAAAAACTATCCGGATAATGTTTTATTTTCATTCGTGGAGGAAAGCGCAAAGGCAGGAATCGATGTTTTCCGAATTTTCGATAGTCTAAACTGGCTAGAAGGAATTAAACCAGCAATCGAAGCGGTTAGAAATAGTGGGAAAATTGCAGAAGCATCTATTTGTTATACTGGAAATTTACTCGATAAAGGTCGCGGTAAGTATGATTTAAATTACTATACGAACCTGGCAAAAGATTTAGAAGCTTCTGGAGCGCATATCTTAGGAATAAAGGATATGGCCGGTTTACTGAAACCAGAAGCTGCCTATCAATTAGTAACAGAACTGAAAAACTCTTTAGATATTCCGATTCATTTACACACACATGATACAAGTGGAAATGGTATTTATATGTATTCACGTGCGATTGAAGCGGGAGTCGATGTAGTCGATGTAGCAGCTGGATCGATGTCTGGTTCTACTTCACAACCTAGCGCTCAGTCTTTATATCATGCACTAGAAGGAACAAAACTCCAGCCAGAAATAAATATTGACCATTATGAAGAACTCTCAACGTATTGGGAGGGAATTCGTGAATACTATCAAGATTTTGAAAGTGGCATGAAATATCCGCATACAGAAGTGTATTTTCACGAAATGCCTGGTGGTCAGTACAGTAATCTACAGCAACAAGCAAAAGCTGTTGGCTTAGAGGAGCGCTGGGATGAAGTAAAGAAAATGTTCCGGACAGTAAACGATATATTCGGTGATATCGTAAAAGTAACTCCATCATCAAAAATTGTTGGAGATATGGCCCTATTTATGGTACAAAACAATTTAACTGTAGACGATATTTATGAACGTGGTGAATTTATGGACTTCCCCGCTTCTGTTATTGAATTCTTCCAAGGGGATATAGGACAACCTTATGGAGGCTTCCCTGAAAAATTACAACAAATCATTTTAAAAGGAAGAGAAAAAATAGAAGTCAGACCAGGGCAGCTACTAGAACCAGTAGATTTTGATAAACTACGAAAAGAACTATATAATAAACTTGGTAGAGAAGTAACGAGTTTTGATGTGATTGCTTATGCACTTTACCCAGACGTATTTATGAGTTACCATAACTTTACGACCACATATGCAGATGTATCTGTATTGGATACACCAACATATTTTTACGGCATGCGTCTTGGTGAACAAATTGAAGTAGAAATCGAACAAGGGAAAACATTGTTCATCAAACTTGTTTCGATTTCGGAACCTCGTTCTGATGGTACACGTGTAATGTACTTTGAGTTAAATGGTCAATCTCGTGAAATTATTATTAGGGATAAAAGTATTACTTCGCAAGTAGTTGAACTACCGAAAGCGGATAAAGAGAACCCGAAAGAGATAGGTGCTACAATGCCGGGTACTGTCGTAAAAATTCTCTGTGCTGAAGGAGATAAAGTAGAAAAAGGTGATTACTTACTAATTACAGAAGCGATGAAAATGGAAACGACAATCCAGGCTCCGTTTAAAGGAGTAATAAAACGAATTCACGTAAATGATGGTGCCGCAATTTCAGTAAATGATTTACTGATTGAGTTTGAATAAAATATTTTAAATGAGACTTGAACAAAAATATTTTTACTCATAATGAAATCCGAACTTTAATACAAATTTTTTCAAGCAAAATTTGTATTAGTTCGGATTCTTCATTTCGTTGCTTTTATACACTTTATCCATAAACCGTGACATAACTTAAGTTGATAATTTATCGATCAACCTAGCTACTGCACCGTTGATTTCCGCCTCCGGGTAGTACGCTTTCCGCGGGCACGGCTTCAGCCTCCGAAGCAGAAACCCACTGCTTCTGAGTCTTCAGACACGTGCTTTTCCCGCAGGAGTCGACTGCCCTCCGGCTCCAATCAACC
>NZ_JBPPZG010000120.1:0-12354 GCF_051918545.1 Pseudogracilibacillus amylolyticus (SeqCode)
CTGCATAATGAAAATAGCCAGGTCTTAGACCAAGCTATAATTGAAGAAATAAGGGAAGAAAATATAAGAGAAATTACAAGTCAATGTATTAATGATTTAATTGAATTATATCACACATTTCCAGAAATCGAAACCATTCAAGAGAAATTAATGCCGATTGATGTAGATTCTGACACTTGCATGGAGTTGTTGGAATACTACAAACAACACACACAAATTGAAAATTAAGGAGGGATAGAAGTTTGTTAGACAATTTATTCGAAAATATTGGGGCAGTCTTTTTCCTGCCCTTATTTCTAACATTATTATCATGCATCATTGGTGCATACCATTTATTTTTGCCGAAAAAACTAAGAGGTAAAAATGGAAAGGAAGATAAATAATCTGTGACTATACAACTAACAGAAAACTGGATCTATTTTAATTGCAGCGAGAGCCAAGCAATGAGATTAGACGCGGTTTATCTAAAATCAAAAAAATGTTACCGTGTTCCGAATAATTTACACGCCATGCGTGAATTATGGAAAGAAGGCATAAAAACACCAGAATTGGCCGAAGCAGGAAAGCGAAGAAATGCAGAGTTAGAAAAGATTCTTTCGATAAAAAACAGTGAAATAACTATAGGTGAACCGAAACTAAGACCATATCAACAGACAGACATCGCTTTTTTGCTAGGTGTAAAACATGTCGGAATATTCAACCAACAAAGAACAGGAAAAACCCCGACCGCTTTAAAATTAATTGAACATGAAGGCTTTTCAAAGGGGATCATTGTTTGCCCTGCTTCCCTTGTCTATAATTGGCAAAAAGAACTAACAAAATGGACAACTTTGACATCATTAGTTGTGAAAGGAGATAAAAGAGAACGTACTAAACTATACCAACAGTATAGCCAAACGAATACGGTTTTAATCATTAGCTATGACACATTGAAATTAGACGTTGAACATTTAACCATACCAACCGATTTTATATTGCTGGATGAAGCACACTATATTTGCAACCACAAAACAGCAAGAGCGAAAGCCTGCTACCAATTAGGGAGGTATGCACAAAAAAGAATTGCTTTAACAGGAACACCTTCCAAAAACAAAGGTGTAGAAGTTTATGGGATTTTAAAATTTCTTTACCCGGAACAATTTCCTGGCTATTGGCAATTTGTGGATCGTTATTTCAAGATCTGGCATAGTCCTTGGGGAACAAAAGAAATCGGAAAACCAAAACGGCCAGACGAACTTCAAGAGATATTAAATACCATTAGTGTACAACGGAAGCGTGCCGAAGTAATGGGTTGGATTCCACCACGCACCGAAGAAACCATTATATTAGATATGGAGAAGAAACAAGAAAAACTCTATAAGTCTATGCTGAATGATTTTATTGCAGGTGATATAGATGCACCAAGCGTTTTATCGCAATTAACACGATTACGGCAAATTGCTTTAGCGCCAAGTATGTTAAACCTAGACGCACCGAGCGTAAAAGAAGAGTGGCTAAAGGAATATCTACAAAATGCGGAGTTTCCGTTTATCGTATTTTCAAATTTTAGTACGTATTTACGAAAGTTAGCAGAGGAATTACATGTTCCCATCATTGATGGAAAAACGCCAATATCCGAACGTCAAAAAATTGTGAATAGGTTTCAAGATGAGAAAATTAATGTGGTTTTTGCAAATATTGAAGCCGCAGGAACAGGATTGACACTAGATAGAGCGGAAGTTGTTGTTTTCTTAGACCGTCATTTTAGTCCGATCATGAACGAGCAAGCAGAAGATCGCATCGTACCGACAACTAAAGAAGCTAATCAAAAAGTGCATGTCATTGACTTAGTTTGTCGGAATACGGTAGATGAAAAAATTCATGATTTGTTAGCAAAGAAGGAAAATATCATTAAGCTAGTGAACAGTTACAAGAGTTTAAAAGAATTTTTATAAACATTAGAAGGAAAATGCGACATAAGCAAATTTTAAAAAAATGGATGAATAAAAAGGAGTGTATAGATAACTATGAAATTACCAGATTACAATTGGTACGAAGTGACCATGACCGTCGAGGTCACTCGCCGCGTCTTGGCAAAAGACGAAAATCACGCCAAAGGCAAAGTTGATACCTCGGATATGCTTCGCGAAATCGAGAACTACGGGTTCGACGAAGAACTTACTGTAAGAAAAATCGACGGAATTAAACCCGACGAATACGATTTTCTTGATGATTTGGCTGACCAATTCGTCAAAGGCATTTACAGCAATACGTTTGATATGCAGTTTGCCTTGTTCGAAAAAATGCGTCAGCTTAACCAAAAACTAATCGATAAAGGTAAACCGCCGTATAAACCAATCGTCTTAAACGATCTAACCGATGATTACATGAATACATTCATAAAGCGAATGAGTTCAGAAAAACGATAACGCTATATAAAGAGTTTTATAGCTTCTTGTAATTCAGAAGAATTGATTCCATTTATTAAAATAATTAAACACGATAAACATTTTCGTGAAATTGAATACGAAATCAATGTACATGAATAATTAAGTGAATGGAGAGGGGGAAAATCGTATGTTTAAAAATATTTTAATGGGTGTCGGTGTAGGGCTAGTTATTGTAGCGTTATTGTACATTGTGAACCATACAACAATTCAGATTCATATAGATTTTAACAATCAGCCAGATGTGCAACAGCTTCCGATAAAAAGTTCAGATTGGTTGTAAAATTTTTCTTGACTAAAAACGACAAAATAGTTTATACTTGTTTTATCAAGTCAATAACTAAGAGAAAGGAGCGACACCATGCAAACAGATGATATTCGCGTTTCTACGTTACTTGTTCGTTTAACGAAAGCGATAAACGATAAGATAACAACCGCAGCCAAGATGGAAGGAAAGACAAAAAACGATTATGTTTTAGATTTACTGTTTCATGACCTTAAAAAGAAAGGACTGATGGACTAGTGAAACTTTATGAAATCACAGACGCGTTACTTCAAGTTGAGGATTTATTAGAAGCAGGAGAAGATGTTCAAGACACCATAGACGCCTTACAATTATCGATGGAAGATAAAATCGAAGGATTGGTAAAAGTTATCCGTAACTTTGAAGCAAGCGCAGAAGCGAAGAAAAACGAAGCCAAGCGATTAAAAGAACAAGCCGAGAAAGACCAAGCTAACGCAGACCGATTAAAAGATTGGATAAAATTGAATCTCATTCGGTTAGGTAAGAAAAAAGTCGAAACAGACTTATTTAAAATTACCGTAACCAAACCAAGAGAAAAAGTAGAGGTTGATGAAACACGTTTACCAGATGATTATTTTATCATCAAACGAGAACCCATTTCAAAAACAGAATTAAAGAAATTGGTAAAAGAGCAAGAGATTCCAGGCGTTCAAATCGTCTTAGGTGAACCAGGTTTAATGATTAAATAAAAATTGGGAGGAAAGTAGTATGGGGCGTTTTAGTGGTAAAGCAAGACAAGCAAAACGACAAAAATTATTCGCCGCGATTGGTTTAATTGGGCCGAGCGGATCCGGTAAGACTTTAAGTGCATTGCGCTTAGCTTACGGGATGATGAAAGCAAAATATCCAGAAGCCAGTGAAGAAGAGTTATGGAAAAAAATCGGGTTAGTTGATACCGAGCATGAACGGTCATTGGTTTATGAAGGCATGAAAGTGGATGATTTAACGATTGGTTCATTTATCTTTATTCCGTTTGAACCGCCGTATGATCCAGAAAGCTATAACGACGCACAAAAGGAACTAAAGAAATTAGGTTGCGAAGTCTGTATTTTCGATAGTGCTTCTCATGGTTGGGAAGGCGAAGGTGGAATTCTTGAAATACAGCAAATGAATGGTGGCCGTTTCCAAGATTGGAAAGAAACAAACAAAGACTATCGTAAATTTATTAATGTGGTCACAGGAACAATGAATCACATACACACCATCAACACATTACGAACCAAACAAGAATATCAAGTTAACCGTTCCGAAGTCGACAACAAGCTAGAAGTCGTGAAACTAGGAACAAAACCAGTCACACGGGATTCTTTAGAATATGAGTTACAAATTGTATTCAATGTTGATATGGATCATATCGCGCACACATCTAAGGATAATACGTTAGGCATGTTCAAAAAACCAAGAACGCTAACAGAGGCAGACGGTGAAGTTATTATCAAATGGTTGGAACTAGGCGAAGATATTTATGCTGAACAAGAAAAAGAAAGGCAACAATATATTGGTTTAATTCGTGGGATGGAAACCGAAGTTGGAGAAGAAATAACGAAGTTAGTCCAAAGTTTAGAAAACCACAAAGCTATACAGAAACCATTAGAAGAATTTAATCTCGAATGGTTAGAAAAAACATATGGAATGGTTATGCAAAAAGCAAAAGAAATAGAAACCGCAAAAAATTAAATTAAATTAAAGAAAAAGGAGATTATTCATTATGGCATTCGTATTTAATTCTAGTAAGGCAAGCACAGGATTTGAACCAATCCCAGTAGGAACTGAACTCGAAATGATTATTCAGGAAGCTGAAGTAAAGACAGCGTCAACAGGAACAACATTCATTAATATGCGTGTAGTTGTACGTGACGACGTAGACCAACCCTATAAAGGCTATAAAATTTACCACAGACTCTTTTTTACAGAAAAAACAGAGGGAATCATTCATGGATTCTTAAAAGCAATCGGAACACCAGAAGGAAAAGCATTTGATGGTATTGATGATATTAAAAACTATATTATTGGAAAATCCTTTATTGGTCGCGTCGGGCAAGAAGAAAGTAAAGGAAATATCTACAATAACATTTCAAGTGTAAAAGAATCAAAATATTCAACAGTTGATAGCGGGCAACCCATTGATATTTCCGATGATGACCTACCATTTTGATGAATAACTAAACAAAGGGAAGTGTTAGTTCTTCCCTTTTTCTTTACAATAAGAATAGAGGTGATGATGAATGATAGCAACATTATTTTTTGGTGCTACGTGTATGTTAATCGGTATTATGGCCGGTGGAATGATTGAAAGGAGTGATACGCGTGATTGAAAATCCGATGGTCCGTTGGAAAGAAAAACCACACAAATTATGGCGACGAGATGTTTTTGATAACGCCATATGGACAGGGGATGAATACCTAGCACTTGATGATGATGTTTATCGCAAAGATGATTTAAGCTATGACGCTATAAAAATATTAAAACGTTATGGAGCAATCGAAGATATAGCAGAATAGAAGGAAATTGCGAAGGAGCGTAGGTTATGAAAATAAAATACTTTGATTTACTTATCATTATTTCCTCTATAGTAGAGGATAACGCATTGTACACTATTGATGATTTATATGAGTATTTGGAAGAACACCATGAGATGGAAATTAGACTTACCGATTAACATGTATCTTTTAACGTACAATTTGATGAAACTGTGTAATGGATAATTGAAAGAAATTGCGAAGTAAAAGGAGGTTTTTAAAATGGAAGAAGTATCATTGGAAAAATGTAAATGGTGTAATGGAACGGGAAACGGAGCATCTCACATTATGGATACCCCATATCCTTGCCCTGATTGTGAAGGAACAGGGTATAAGGAAGGTAAAAGAGCCGAATGGTATATTGATTATTTGATGGATTATAGTGAATAGTACGGAAAAATTATGAAGTGGAGGCGAAAATTGCCATGGCTAACATAATATATGTCATACGGCGCAGAACAGACCTAGAAACGTCGCTAGCAACGTCATACAGAGACGAAAATACATTAGAGCAGGTTTACAATTGCACAAAAAAACATTGGAAGGTGAATTCAAATGAATGCAAATAAATTACTGTTTGAAGCTAACAAAATCTTTTGGGATGAAAAACTGACTGATTATGAAGTCGCAAACGAATTACTTGATTTAATGGACAGTAATAGAGAAACAGTTGAAGCATACAGAGAGCTAAATGCCGCCTACAGAGTGCTAAACATATGGAGTCGAACAGAAACCGAAACAGGTACTTATTTAGACCTAGTTCAGCAGTTGCTAGCGTTGGAGGGAAAATCATGACCGATAAGGAACGGTTGGAAGAAATTAAAAGTAGAGTATGGAAAGACAAAGGCACTTATGCAATGGGAGATTATAGCCAAAGGGAAGGTTATATTTACACACTATCGGATTATGATTATGAATGGCTTATCGAACAAGCTGAACGTGTTCAAGAAGTGGAAGAAGAACTAAAAGAATCAAGGGCAATGTACAGTGTCGTAAATGGAGAACGTATTCGCTACAAACAGGCTTTGGAAGAGATATTAGGTTTAGATATCGACGTGTCTATCTATGATTATTCGGGAGATGTTATAACGATCGCTGCGGAAGCTTTGTATAGGAGAGAAGCTAGGTGAGAAATGAAATCAAAAGCGAATTAAATAAATTTTAGGAGGACCCGAACAATGAAACTGAAAGATGTTGAAACGTACGAGGATTGGAAAGCAAAACAGAATGGCGATGGATACGGACTTGCTTGTTTCAGGTATGCAGAAAACTGGGCAAATCTCATGGAAGAAGAAATGAAAAATGGTGCAAAAATTAAAGATATTGCAGATAGATTATCTCATGAAGCTGACACAGAAGGAATTACAGGTTTTATGTACGGGGCTTCTGTAAGTATCCTGACACAATGTTGGGAGCATGGAGAAGAGCTAAGGAAGTGGCATAACAAGGAATATGACTATGAAGGTGATGGAGTAGTTAATCCTGCTGTTTTATCAATCAAAACAAATAACTAATTGGGGGAATAAAAATGAAAATGAAAAAATTAGAACACGACTTATTAACAGAGAAATATACGGAAGTTTATCACGAAGAAGAATTTCAATTCAATGCGCCTCACACTTTTGACGTAGTAACTGATAAGGACAGATTAGACGGTAAAGGTCAACTACCAGTAGCGATACAGAGAATCCATTTCCAAGAGGGCGCAATCAAAGAGCATGGTGTTAATGGTGTTATGAATGAGGATTTAATCGCTATGATTATTTGTCGATTAGAACACTTCAACCAATCCGAATTTCGTTGTAGAGAAAATTCAATGGCAATTACAAAATTAGAAGAAGCGTTGCTTTGGCTTAGAAAACGAACAATGGGCAGAGAAAAGCGTGGTGTAGAAGGTACTCATACTAGGTAAATTATGTCGCACTTCGACCAAATACCAAACTAATAAATTAAGAGAAAGAAGGGGTATGGATGGGTGACCGGTTGGAAGAGATAAAGGAACATACTGCATGGACTATAGATAACGGTCTTCAACCTAGATTAGATGACTATGATCTTGCTTGGCTTATTAATCGTGTGAAGGAATTGGAAGATAAAACAAACCAACGCTACAAACAGGCTTTGGAGTTTTATGCAGACGAAGAAAATTATGAGCCGTTAAACATGGAAGTTGGCGCAATGACAAAAGATGGATACAAGGTAGCAAAATACAGAAGTGAGCCAAAGATTGAAATGGATAAAGGACAAAAAGCACGTCAAGCCCTGGAAGGTGATAAACCATGAGGGGTAACAAAAGAAAAGCATTAAGCAAAACGCCTACTAAAGTAATTATTAATATGGATATTGCTGTAGAAGCCTTGAATAAAACACAAATTAAGAATCTCCATGAGATCATGGAAAGATTGACTAAGTGGGATGAGATGTATCAAGAAAAGTATGTGCGGAATTGAACCAAAATGTTGATTAAGGAGAACGAGTAAATGGCGAGAATTTTTCTAAAGGCATATGTAGCTATAAACATAGTTGTAATAGTTATAAATTTAGTGCTTAACATTTTAAACGACACAGTAGTCCATTTATTGGGCAGGGATGACTGGCTTATTTTCATGATTGCTTGTGGTGCGTTGGCGATAACTGAAGTATTGGAGGAATCAAAATGAGGGAATTTAAGTTTAGGGCTTGGGATAAAGAGGAAAGTGAGTTTATTGATATAAAATCATTTGGCTTCTTAGAAAGTGGAGATGTCTGGTACGTACAAGCAATTGATGAGTATGAACGAGAGATTGAACCGCCTTACTTCACTGGTGAAGATGAATTGGTGATTATGCAATACACAGGACTGATTGATATAAACAATACAGAAGTATTTGAAGGAGATATATTGAAATTCACCAATGATGATTTTGCTTATGTATCTTTTTATGAAGGAAAATATATCACGATAACAACTTATGAAGGAAAGTATACGGCAAGAAGTGATTTTGAAGATATGGATTTAGACGAAGCGTTGAGAATTGGTGAGGTTATCGGGAATATATACGAAAACCCAGAATTACTTAAATAAACTAATCAATAATCCGACCAAATTGTGAAGGAGTGAAAATTATGACAGTCGAGGAATTAATTGAGGAATTGAAACAAATTGTTGATTAACTGAATTGAAGGAGGTTTAAAAAATGAGTGAACGTTTGAATGAAATAAAGCAAAGATTTAAAGCTATGAATGAATTAGAAAGTTTTAGGAAATTAGCACCAACAGAATTGTTTTTTTGATGATATAGATTACCTTATCCAACAAGCTGAACGTGTTGAAAAACTAGAGAAAGAAAACCATAAACTTAATTTTGAAATTGGTAGTTATTCATTACAAATAAGCGAAATATCACGTTGTTTAAATAAAGAGGTAGAAGATTTAAAGAAACTATCTTCCCATATGTTAAGAGGTGGAAATAAGTGAAAGAAGGTATTGGTTGGTTTTTAGGTTTTGCTTGTGGAGTGTTATTTACGCTAATCATTATGGGATTGTTTTAGGAGATGGTGTTTTTGCAAACTTTAATTGATTTGATAAGTGAGTTAAGAAAGGTGGATAGAAAATGACAAAAGAAACGTGGGTATTACGATTGAAAGACGAATCCAAAGAAGAAGATATGGTTGGTGAATATTATTTAGATGATAATGGCGAAGAAATGGACTGGTTAACGCAAGATTTAAATAATGCAACAGTATTCGATGATAAGGAACGTGCAATAAATAACTTCAAATTGTATGAAAGGGCGATTTTTGAAAAGTTTGGAGAAGATGCAATATGTAATTTCGGATACACAAACATTATGAAGAATTTTGAATTTGTGCAAGTGGAAATAACGGAATTAAAGTAATTCGAAGTTCGACTAAACTCCACCCTAATGTATACGTTCGATGTAAACATTAATTATTCGACAAGAAAGGGAGATAAACAAATGAATGAACTTTTACTACCACTTATGCAGGAATATCAACGACTAATGGAAATTGAAAATAAATTTGAAGAATGGAAAAAGAAGAACCCGGAATTAGGCTCATGGAAATATGAAGGTCAAAGGGTATCAAAGGCACGGTTTGAACGAATAGGTGTAATAATTAGACAAACCATGATTGATTTTGAACGGAATCATAAAGGATATTAATAGGAGGAAAAATAAATGCAAAACTTAAACGATTTAACCATAAGAATACAAGATTGGGCCATTGATCGTGGTTTAGATACTGCTGATCCAAATAAACAGATGTTAAAACTGATGGAGGAAGTTGGGGAATTAGCGCAGGGAATGGCTAAGGATAACCGCAAACAAGTGATTGATTCTATTGGTGATATATATGTGGTCCTCACCATCCTGTCCATGCAGTTGAATTTAAGAGTAGATGGATGTGTTCGTAAGGCTTATGACGAAATAAAAGACAGGCAAGGCAAAATGGTGAATGGCATCTACATTAAGGAGGAAGATTTATAAATGAACCATCTAAACCACGCTATTGAGGAATTTGCAAAAACAGCTAACAACCAAGAAAACAAAGGTATCACCAAATACGGTAAGCCTTTGAATCCTTACGACAATTACGATTGGCTGGATATGGAGTTTGAAGAGTTGGTAGATGCAGCCAAATATAATCGTGCAGAAAAAAGGAAACGCGACTTTGCGATTGGTAGAATACGTGAAATCATCATCAAAGAATGCGAGTTTGATACGCAAGTCCAAATAAACAACTGGCTTGATTTTGTGCAAGGTAAATAAATAAAACATCTAAGAACGGAAGTGAGGTGATACTCTTTGCTCAAATACATTGAACTGAACGATGATAGAGAACCAATGGACAAATTAACCACCTTCTCAACAGATCATAAAAATTATAAAAATGCTGCTATCTTATTGGACAACAAAACAGTTGTTGTTGACTTTGATGATACGGATTCAGTAAAAGTAGGCAATCTTATTTTTAATCAGTTCCCAACTTTAAAAGTGCATACCAGGAGAGGTTTTCACCTTTATTATCGTAAACCGAAAGGCGTGTATTTAAAAAACTGGGTAGGCAAACTAACCAATAGTGGTGTGGTTGTTGATTATAAACATACTACAAAACAACCCATCATCATTAAACAAAATAACACCATGCGAAAAATGGAAAATGATAATTTATTGGGCGAGTGGGAAAGCTTACCCGAACTCCCTTTTCATTTATGGCCTAATAAACTATCGGAAGTTTTGTACGGACTGAAGGACGGCCAAGGTCGTAACAGTAAATTATATAGCCATCTATTAACCACAAAAGAAATGTATAAGCAAGATGTTAAAGATTTGGCTACGTTTATTAATAATCGTGTTTTCGGCGAACCGTTAAAAGAACGAGAGTTAGAAAATATATTGGGTAGTGTGAACTCTAAAAATATAGAGGACGCTCCAAATAAATTTTTGAACAAGAAAGATATGATTATGACTAGTGAGGTTTTAGTGGAGAGGTTGGATATACACTATTTTCGTAATAAATTGTTTTTCAGGTCAGATGATCATTATATATCCGAAGAAAATTTATTATTACGGGCCATTGATCAATTAATCAAATTAAAGCCAAACCAACATAAAGAGTTGAAAGAATTATTTAAGATTAAAGCCACTCTACAAAACGATGACGATTTGCCAGTACAATTTAACAATGGGTATTGTCTTTATGACAATGAAATTGTTGAAATCGATCCAGGCTTCACACCTTTTTATTTAAATGTGGCATACGATGAAAATGCATATGACGAACACGTAGATAAATTCTTAGATTGGTTTACGTGTAAAAGAAAAGATTTACGCAAATTTATCGAAGAAATATTCGGCCACATTATCATGACAAAGAACTTCCCTCATCGTTCCTTTTTCTTCTGGGGTGAGAGCGGTAGTAACGGAAAATCAACGCTTATCAAAATGATGCAGGCTTTTGCGGATGGATTACACACGAACGTACCATTGGACAAATTCGATGACGACACAACGGTTTTTAGTCTGGTGGGCAAGTTATTAAACGTAGCTGATGATATTAATGCTAGTTATTTAGATAAATCTAGTAACTTTAAAACAATCGCTTCTGGTGATCCAGTCATGATTCGTCCTATTTATTCACCTGCAACGACATTGAATAATAAAGGGACACTTATATTTACTTGTAACGAAATCCCTGTCTTTAAAGATAAATCAGGTGGAATTAAGAGAAGAATACGAGTTATACCATGTGATGCAAGAGTATCCGAAAGGGATATGGATATTGATGAAAAGCTTTCTACTGACAATGCTAAGTCTTATATATTAAGGCTTGCTATTGAAGGAATGCAACGCATCGTTAAACAAGGTGATATGTCTCATTGTAAGGCAGTTGATGATATTACAAAAGAATATTTTGTTCAATCTGATAGCGTGCTTGGTTTCTTGGAAAATTACAGCGTTGAGGGTAAGGAAATGAAGAACGCTTATATGCAGTATACATTATATTGTGATCAATCTGGGTTTAAAGCGGTTGGGTCTACTGAATTCGGTAGAAGGTTAGCAAAAGAAGGTTATGACAAAAAACAAATAAGAAGAAACGGTAAAAAACCGTACATTTATTTTAGAAAAGACAAAGTGTCTTAAATTTTGTCTTAAGATGAATAGAAAAAGCAAAGACATGCTCTAAGCGTTGGTGCACAAGGGATTGAGTTTATTTGTTAAATATCAAGTGTCTTAAGATCAAAAATACATCTTAAGACACCTCAAACCCTTATTATATATAGTATTATTAATATATTTTTCTTTTTGTCTTAAGATAAAACAATAATATTATTATAAAAATAAAGATTAAGTAATAGAGAAGGAGTTAAAAAATATAAAAGAATATCAAATAAATTTAAGACAGTGGAGTGGAACCTAGAACTGGTAAGGTTTTACCGTGTTTTTGATCTTGTGACACGATCTTGTGACACTTAATTAAAAGGAGGATCTCAATGGATGATAAAATAATTCAAATTATGCCTGCACCAGATAATTTATATGCTCAATATAAAATGGATGAAGGCGATATACACGAATCAAAAGTACTTTGTCTAGGCTTA